>JAJDDU010000214.1 GCA_029260155.1 Phycisphaerae bacterium
CCATCGAATGGGCCATGCGTGACTCAGCCTCCGCGTGGGGACTGGGCGGCTGCGCGCTTCGCTATTTCAATGCAGCCGGCGCGTCGGCCGACGCGAGCATCGGCGAGGACCACGACCCCGAGATCCACTTGATCCCCATCGTGTTGCAGGTTGCGTTAGGCCAGCGCGAGCAGGTGAAGATTTTCGGGACGGATTATCCAACGCCCGACGGGACTTGCCTGCGCGACTATATTCACGTCGAAGATCTGGCATCGGCGCACGTTCGTGCGATCGAAACGCAGCAGCCTGGGACGTTCCGCTACTTCAACGTGGGCACGGGCAGCGGGACCAGCGTACGGGAGATCATCGAAGCCGCCCGCGCGGTGACGGGCCACGCGATTCCGGCGGAGGAGACGCCTCGAAGGGAGGGTGATCCGCCCGCGCTGTACGCCGATCCGACGAAGATCAAATCGGAGTTTGGCTGGGCGCCGCGGTACACAGACATCACGCGCGTCATCGAAACTGCGTGGGCGTGGCATCGTGCGCATCCGCGTGGATACGACGGGTGACAGCAGTGGTGCTAGTCGCTGTCGTCTTCCTCGCCGTCGTGATCTGAATCCGAGGAATCGGCGCCGGCGTCCTTTGCCCATTGACGCAGCACGTCGCGGTCACTCTCGGACAAGCGGGCATGCGCGTGGAGAGGTAGGTAGAACCGCAGCGGCATCTCACCCTCTTCAACCTCCTCCCAGCACTCGCCTATCTTCTTTCGTTTCTTCTCTTCGCTGTAGCGATCCCACGTCGAGAAGTTCATCTCCTCCCGCGCCTCTTCCACGTCGTGTGCGACCAGCCAGGAGACCGGCGCAACATAGCTGTACCACGGCCAGGCGGACTCATGGGAATGGCAGTCTTAACACGCCCGCTTGAGGATGGCCTTGACTTCCACCGGCGCCGGAATATCGATCTCCACGGGCGGATTGCTCAGTTCCACGGGCACGAATTGGGAGGCGACAAGAAGGACAGCGAGTACGGCGAGGATTGGCTTGATGACTCGTTTGCGCTTGGTATCCGTAGGGAGGTGATCGCCTTCCGCCGCAGTGTTTTCGTCGGGAACGTTCATTCATTAGCCTCCACCGTTAAGTGCCTGACCGATCTATCTGCCCGCATTATCGGATCGGTTCAAGACGGGGCGCCAATCCATGTCGCGAGAACTCGGGTTTCCAGGCTGCGGAACCGTTGGCCACCGAGCGGACACGCGGCGTCGCGGCCGCGTGGAGACTCGTCCTTCAGTGCCCTGAGTCAGCCGGTCGATAAGCGGGAGGGGCGGTGCAGCCGCGACGTCGTTTGTGAGGGTCGTACCATGAATTGCGAGAACTGCGGTGCGCCGCTTACACCCATCAAAGGGCGCGACTACTGTTGCTGCACGTACTGCGCGTCGTTCCATTTTCCGACGCCGCTGGCTGGGTCCGCCGACGGCGTGAAGCCTCTTGGTGCGTCGGCTGAGCTGGCGTGTCCGATCTGCCGGATTCACTTGGCTATCGGGTCGATCGAAGGACGCCGCGTGCAATACTGTGAGCGGTGTCGCGGTGTGTTCACGTCGAGCGACAATTTCGCCTCGATCATTGGCCACAAACGTTCGAGATGGAAAGGCCCGTCGTCCGATCCCGAACCGATCAATCGGGAAGAGTTGGACCGGACCATCCCCTGTCCGATGTGCGTTGCGCAAATGGATGTACACCCATACTACGGTCCGGGGGGCGTGGTGATCGACTCGTGTGGAAAATGCCGTGCGGTGTGGTTGGACCACGGTGAAATCGCTGCAATCGAATCCGCGCCGGGACGACGTTGATGAGCAAACCAGGCACGCCACTGTTACAAAACGTGGGCTTCATTGTAAGTGACCGATCGCGCGTCGCGCGTCATACTCTAGCGGGTGGTTCAGCATTGACCCGAGAACCGGCCGACATTACCTTGGCAGCGGGTTGATGCGCCGCCGGTCATTTAGCTTGTCCCGGCAATCGAAGGAGTGGCCTCATGGGTCTGTTTGACAAACTGCGCGGTGAACTGGTCGACATCGTCGAGTGGATCGACCATACGAGCGACACGCTGGTCTGGCGTTTTCCGCGATACAACAACGAGATCAAAAACGGCGCTCAACTTATCGTGCGTCCTGGGCAGATGGCCATCTTGGTGCTTCGTGGGCAGTTGGCCGACGTATTCGAGCCCGGTGCGTACCAATTGGCGACACAAAACCTCCCGATCCTCAGCACATTGCAGGGCTGGAAGCACGGCTTCGAGAGCCCGTTCAAGTCGGAGGTGTACTTCGTCAACACCACGCAGGTCACGGATCTGAAATGGGGTACGCCGAATCCGATCATGCTGCGTGATCCCGACTTCGGTCCCATCCGCCTGCGTGCTTTCGGCAACTTCGCGCTCAAGGCAGACGACCCCACTTCGCTGCTGAAAGAGTTGGTCGGGACGGACGCGTCCTTCGAAGCCGACGAGATCCTCGAGTTGCTGCGATCGATGATAAACACCGCCTTCGCCGAAGCGCTGGGCAAGTCGGAATTGGCGGCGCTCGATCTCGCCGCGAACTACCAGGTGCTGGCAGAGAAGATCCGGCAGGATGTCATCGCGCGCGTCGACGACGAATATGGCCTGAATATCCCGCAGTTGCTCATCGTCAACATCTCGCTCCCTGAGGAAGTGGAAAAGGCCTTGGACACGCGTACCAGCATGAGCGTCATTGGCGATCTGGGCCGATTCCAACAGTACCAGATGGGCCAAGCGATGACTGCGGCTGCGGAAAACCCGGCGGGGGGCGGAGCGTCGGAAGGCATGGGCTTGGGTATGGGTTTTGCCATGGCCAACCAGATGATGCAGGGTGCGGGTCAAGCGGCTGGCACGGCTGGGGCGATGCCGCCACCACCGCCTGCTGCGGCCTGGCACGTCGCCGTCAACGGTCAGACGCAGGGGCCTTTCAGCATCGCGCAACTCGCAGGCGGCATCGCGCAAGGCAGGATCACGGCGGCAACGATGGTCTGGATGGCGGGCATGAACGCGTGGACGCCGGCGGGGCAGGTGCCGCAACTCGCCGGTCAGTTTAGCGTCGCGCCTCCTCCCCCTCCTCCGGCTTCTTGAGTGCGGCGCGGTGTTGACACATGACGGATCAGCCTCCACCAACCCCGACGCCCGCAACATCGGCCGCTGCGACGGAAAGTGCCGCGGCGCGCGTTTTTCCGTGTGAGCGGTGCGGTGCCGACGTGACCTTTCACATCGGAGCGCAAAGCCTCAAGTGCCCGTATTGCGGTCACCTCAAACCGCTGGACAGCGACCCGGCTGAGTCGGTAAGTGAGCAGAGCCTCCTCGAAGCGCTAAATCGCGTCGCCAAGCAGCGCGGAGAGAAGCACTCTGAAGACAAAGGGTCCAGCGAGGTGTGTTGCGGTTCGTGCGGAGCCACCGTGCGGTTCACGGGAACGCTGACGAGTACCGAATGCGCTTATTGCGGCGTCCCGCTACAGCTTGACGCCGTGCATGACGCGCCGGATCGCGTGCCCGTTGACGGCGTGCTGGCCTTCAAGATTGATCGCGAAACGGCGCGGAAAAACCTCGCTGCCTGGGTCCGCTCGCGGTGGTTCGCTCCCAATGCGTTCAAAGCCCGCGGCGTGCAGGGGCGGTTCAACGGAATCTACCTTCCGTACTGGACGTTTGACGCGCTCACCGTCACGCACTACGTCGGCCAGCGCGGCGAGCACTACACCGTGACCGTCGGAAGCGGCAAGAACAAACGGACGGTCGTCAAAACGCGGTGGTATCCGGCTTCTGGCACGTTTCAGCGGTTTTTCGATGACGTGTTGGTCGTCGCTGCGACCGGGCTGCCGAAGAAGCGCGTCGACGCCCTCGAGCCCTGGCCTGTAGAAAAGTGCGTGTCGTTCAACCAGCAGATACTGGCCGGCTTTCTCGCGCGCACCTATGACGTTTCGCTTGAGGACGGATTCAACGCAGGCAAGTCACGCATGGACGAAGCGCTCGATGTTGAAGTCCGCCGGCGTATCGGTGGTGACACTCAAATCGTCGCGTCCATCAACTCGCGCTACGACGCCCTGACCTACAAGCACCTCCTCCTGCCGGTGTGGATGTTGGCCTACCGCTACGGCGAAAAACCTTACCAGGTTGTCGTCAACGCAGGCACGGGCGAGGTACAGGGTGATCGCCCCTACAGTTGGCTCAAGATTGCGCTCGCCGTTATCGGCGTGGGTGCGGTGGCCGCTGCCGTCGGGTTCGGTCTGTCGTAGGCGAGTTGCGGAAGACGAGCCAAACGTTCTTATGGGAAGTCGGCCACGCGTGCCGCCGTCTCAGCTTGACTACGACTCGTCGGGATCGTCAACTTTCGTCGTGAAGATGTTGGGCTCAATCCCTCTCCCAGGCGAGCCGATTGGGTACATGGAGGTATCCTCTGTCATGCAGGGCAAACGATGAAAGACGGGTCGAAGCAGAAAAAGCCGCTCCACAGGTCCATACGATGCAGCGACGAAGAGATCGTGGCGGTGCTCGACGGATTGGACGCTGAACCTCCTGTCGCTGCGGCTGAGCTGCGGTCCCAAGAGCGCTTTTCGTTCCGCCGAACGGCGTGCGTGGTTCACTTGCAGCAGCCGGGCGAAGCGGAGACGGTTGCCCACCAAGTGATATCCCGAGGACTCAGTGCCGGCGGCATGTCGTTTCTGTACGGCGGATTCGTCCACAGGGGCTCGAAGTGCGTTGTCCAGCTCGTCAGCACTCATGGTGCGTGGGAGAATGTCGCCGGAACCGTCGCGTCGTGTCGCCACGTGCAGGGCTTTATCCACGAAATCGGCGTCCAGTTTGGTCGGGAGATCGACGTTGGTCAGTTCTGTCCGGATGCGGTGAAGACACGGGTATTGTTCGCCGAGGACGACCTGTCCATCGTCCGCCTGGTGACCCTGCACCTGAGCAAGCTCAACACGGAGCTCACCCATGTTGTGGACGGGCAGGCGGCTGTCGACCAAGCACGCGAGAACATCTTTGACGTGATCCTCATGGACATGGAGATGCCCGTGCTCGATGGTTTCGAGGCGACACGGGAACTTCGGGAGAAAGGCTACGTGGGCAAGATCATCGCCAGCACCGCGCTGACCGCCCCGGCTGATCGTGAGCGATGCCTTCAAGCCGGTTGCGACGGATACCTCTCGAAACCGTACTCGCGAGAGGATCTCAGCGCTCTTCTCAAGTCGCTCCAGGAGGAGCCCTTGTTCAGCTCGATGGCTGACAGTCCCGCCATGATCGAACTGATTGCCTCCTTCTGCGATGAGCTGCCGTCCAAACTACGCGCCGTCGAAGAGGCGTACGCCACCGAAGACATGGGCAAGCTCGAAGCGCTATCGCGATCGCTCAAAGGTGAAGCGGGATCTTACGGTTTTGAGCCGATCACCGACGCCGCCGCAGAAATCGAAAAGGCTGTGCGAAAGGAAACTCCAAACAAGGAACTCAAGCCCATCGTCGGTGAGCTGACGAAACTGTGCCTGATGGCCCGGGCTTCTGCCCGACGCGACCAGTAAGACGATGGTGCCCACGCGGGCACCGGCATACCGCCCTCCGAGACACCGGATTCATCCCGCAGTTCGCCATCGCCGACTAGCGAACGCGGCGCCCGACGAAGCTGCCCATTTCGCCGGCATCGTCATTTGTGTCGGAGAACCCGACGCAGAACTCTTCCCCGTCCGAGGTGAATACAAATGCCACGTCCGCCCGATAGTTCGAATCCCCATTGCGCGGGAACAGCTGGATCGTGAGGGTGTTGCCCGCGAGCGTTCCTTCGCCATCCAGCGCGCGGTTGGCGCCGAAGTCGTACGTTGTGTTTACTACCTGAACGGTGTTGCCGTCCTGGGAAAACTCGATCGTGCCGCTCAAGTTAAGCAAGTCTGCCGCGTTGTATCGATAGACACCGGCAACATCAACTGTCGCTTCGCCGTCGGTTGCCGCGCACGGGCCCGAGGGTACAACGCAATTCAACGTGCCTCCCACCGCCATGGCGACGATCAAAAGACAAAGGAGTGAGACTCTCCGCGTACCTCGCATATCCATCATCCGCGACCTCATTAACTTGCCTGATCCGTTCCAGCCGCCAGCGCGGCCCCGAAGGCCGGTCAGAATACCGCTTCGACGCCGCCGTGGGAATCGCCCCGCATCGGCCCGAAAACGTGTTCTCGGCCGTGCGACGCCGGTAATCAGTCGCCCGCTGGTTTGAAACAGGGGCTGAGACTTGCCGCAGGTGGCTATCGAGGCTACAATGGCGGCATATGGGGTGGTAGCGCGCGGGGCGGCGCGTTCAGCTTGGGGAAGTGTACACATTTCGGAGTCGAATTGATGGCGAGCTTTTTGCAGAGATGCGTCTTGCGCATGCGCGCCGACCGCGCGAGCAAGAACATTGGTGCGGTCGTTGCACTAACCGTTGTTGTATTGTCGATAGGATCCGGTGCGGCATTTGCGCAAACAGGTGTTGAGGCCTGCTGCGTTCCTGGTGCTGGTTGCATCATGGAAGTGCCGGATGTGTGCCTGGAGACGGGTGGCACTCCCCAGGGGCCTGGGTCTTCATGTACCGCCAACCCCTGCGCGGCGGTCTGCGCTCCGACGCCGAACGGTGACCGGTGTGAACCCGTCACGTGCCTCAACCCAGACCAACAGTGCGCGCCGACCGAGGTGCTCTGCGATCCGACCGGGCCGTGCCGCATTACGGCGTGCGAGTGCCAGTTCTTCGGCGTTTGCCACATCGACCTCGATCCCCCGGCTTCCCCGTTCTGCGCGCCGGGCGATTGTCCGGGTGGCTTGCCGTGCGAGCATGTCGTCACGTCACTGCCGACGCAGCAGACGCGGCACGAGTGTGTCTGTCCCACGACATGCGAAAAACCCGCCCCCGCCGGTGACGACTGCTGGAGTACGCCGTGCGGCGCGACCCAGTACGATTTTGCCCAAACGCCGATCCCCGCCGACTTCTTCGGCCCGGGTTCCGATCCGTTTACGGCCGTCGTCCAGCTCGGCGGCGGCACGGGCTTCGTCGATACCGTCATCGTGCGGCGCGGCGACATGTGCTTCGACGGACCCTTGCCCGTCACGCAGCAAGTGGACATTGAGATTGTTCAACTCGATCTGGCGAGTTGCCAGCCCATCATCGTGACCTTCAACGGCGGGCAAAACCCGCAGCAGTGGGAGCTCAAAGTATCCCTCGACGGTACAACCCAGCCAGCGGGATCGCTTGTGGTTACCAAGAACGACCCCAACGGCGGAACGTACGACGCTCATATCCCGGTTCGCCCACAGTTTTTCTTTTCCAATCCGCTCGGCGGACTCTCGTTCCAGCCGGGTATTGTGATGCCGCTCAATTCCACCGGGCTGCCTTGGGTGCAGAATGCTCCCCCGTTCGGTTCGATCTGCGGATCCGGCGGCTTCTATCCTGGGGTCTCGCCGGACGATCCCACTTGCTGCGTCGAGTCGTGTCATGCCGGTCCGGCACCGGGACACGACCACTGTGTGCTCCCCCCGAAGTGTCCGGAGTGCCTCCCTGGGACGAACTGTAACGACGCAGAACGTGTCGAACTCAACAACTCGATCACCCGCCCCGACCACGGAGGCTGGTTCGAGTTTGTCGCCGAAACCGACGCGACATCGATCGAAACGTGCGGCTCCAGCTTCGACACTATTCTCGATATCTACAAGGCCGATTGCGTGACGTTGCTTGCCGTCAACGACGATTGCAGCGACGGGCCGTTCGGCGATGGCAGTGATCCCAATGCTTCCTGCTATCAGAGTCCGGACGCAAACGAACGCGACTCCTGCCTTTGTCTGGTGACGGTACCGGGTGAGACGTACAAGGTTCGCGTCAAGGCGTTCCCGGATTCCCCGCCGCCGGCCGGCAGCGTCATCGTCCTGAGCATCACCAAGAAGAACACTTGCACCACCGGCTGCCAAAAGTCCGCTCCCGCCGGTGATGACTGCTGGAGTACACCGTGTGGCGCGACGCAGTACGACTTCGCGCAGACGCCGATTCCCGCGAACTTCTTCGGACCGGGTTCCGATCCGTTTGCCGGTGTCGTCCAGCTCGGCGGATCGAGCGGATTCGTTGACACAGTGGTTTCTAGACTCGGCGACATGTGTTTTGACGGGACGCTGCCGGTGACGCAGGAAGTTCAGATCCAGCTGACCCAGCTTGACTTGGTCAGTTGCGAACCGATCACCGTCACGTTTGATGGTGGGAATACGCCGCAACAATGGAACGTCAAGGTGTCACCGCACGGGTTGCAGCCGTTCGGATTGATGACTGTCACCAAACGCGTTCCCAACGGCGGCGTATTCGACTCGATCCTACTCGTCCGGCCGCAATTCGAATTCACCGGCGGTCCGGCTAACCTCTTGTTCCAACCGGGACAAGTGCAAAACCTCACCGTGGTCGGGACGCCGTGGGTCCAAGAAGCCCCACCGTTCGGCGGTATCTGCGGCAACGGCGGTTTCTTCCCAGGCGTATCGCCTGATGATCCCACATGTTGCGTGGAATCCTGCCATGACGGACCCGCGCCGGGGCATCAGCATTGCGTCGTCCAACCGAAATGCCCGCAGTGCCCGCCGACGCCGGTCGATCCGTGCGAAGAGTGTGGACCGGGTCCGCACTGGATCCACAATCCGCCGTGCCCGCCGGGTGGCGTTGGCGAGGATCTTATTCCCTCCGGTGCGACGCTTGGCATTGACACCGACTTCGACTGCATCGCCGACACCAGTGTCGTGCTTGGTGGTCCTGTCGTCGTTCGCAAGAGAGGTCCGCTCGACGACTCTGCCCAGTTCCCGGGCATTGCGCCCGTTGACGGCCACCGCGAAGTGATCGACACCCAAATCGTCAGCATGAGCTTGACGGGCGGTGGCGTGACGCTGACCGCCGGTGCGGGCAATGGCGCGCTGCCACTGCGTCCGACCCATGGTGCAATAGTCGAACAAATGGGCGATCCGCTGCTCGCGGACAGCTTCTTTAACGTGTTCGCTGAGGTGCGCACGGCCGGGGGCTTTGTGGGATACAACCACGAGCCGCTGCGCGTGGAAAGCAAGATCGACTGCCTGCCGCCAGATACGAACTACATACATGTGTCTGGTTGCACGCCGATTTATGACTCGCCGCTGCCTGGGGCGAACCAGGTTGGCAACCTCGTGACCGCGCGTCACTTTACCTATCCGAGTTGCTGCTTTGATACGGTATGTGTTCCCGACAAGCAGCCCGAGGCATGCGTTGAACAGGGTGGCACGCCGGTGCCCGAGTGTCTGGGCGACAACGATGGGAACGACATCGACGATGCCTGCGAGCCAGAGTGCGGACCGACGCCGGGCGGCGAACGCTGTGAACCGGTCGATTGTCCGGACGCGACGGAAGCATGCACGTCGACCAAGGTCGTTTGCATGCCCGGCGCTCCGTGCCGCATCGTGAACTGCGAGTGTCGTGATCCGGAGCGATGTCACGCAGCACTTAACTCCGGCGGAACCGGAGCGGTCTGCGTCGGTGTCTGTCCACCGGGGGCCGTCTGCGACCAGATCGAGACGGATACCAACGGTGACAGTATTCCGGACACGTTTGAGTGCATTTGCAGGCCGGGCGTGACCCCTCCGTGTGACGAGTGCGGACCCGGTCAGCACTGGATCCATCAGCCACCGTGCCCGCCGGGCGGGGTCGGCCAGGATGTGTTGCCTTCCGGTGCGACGATCGGAATCGATACGGACTTCGACTGCATCGCCGACACCAGTCTG
>JAJDDU010000215.1 GCA_029260155.1 Phycisphaerae bacterium
GGGGCTGGCCCGCCTGTTTTTCGAACGTTAATGGTGGGGGCTACAGTGGGGGCAACGTCGCCTGTGGCACACCGCTCACAGAGTGAAAGCCGACGGGACACAAGCCGGCGAGCGGGCTACGCGAGATCGTCCGCATCGAGCGGTTTGGCGTCCTCGTCATCGTCGTCCGGCCAGTCGAAAGCGTCGTCGCTGATATCGTTCATTTCGGCGAGATCGCCGTCGTCGTCGAATTCGGCGTCTTCCGAATCGGGGTCGGCCGTTTCTTCATAGACGTCGACCGGATCGACGTCGTCGTCACACATGCGGTCCGTACGATACGCCTTCGTCATGGTCGGCTACTCCGCAGGCTGGTCACCGCGACCGCCAGCCGGATCATCGGCAAAACCCCGCGGCGCATTGTACGGAATCTGAACGTGCTTTGCGAAATCAATCTGGATATGCGACGGCTATCCTACCCGTTGGCGGCGATCAGCTTACTCAGGCTGACCGCGCCGCGGACCACGGCGCTGACCAGCAGCAGCAGCAGCAGCGTCGGGACCGTCAGGCTGAGCATGCCCCAGCCGGATTCGACAAGTCCTGCGGGCAAATCCGAGACCATCCCGATGGCTGAAGCAAGCACGCCCAATGCTACGATGGCCCCCAATGAACCGCGCACGGTCCCCGGAAACGGCGCCATCCGCACAGCCAGGCAGATCACCAGGTAGGTGAACAGCCACAACCGCCACGTGCCCGGCAGGGCCGCTACCACCACGCCCACCAGCCCCTCCATCATAGTGAGTTGTTCGTGGAGCAATTGCCAAACTCCGGCCATCGTCGTCGGCAGCGTGACCGGGGGGTGCTGATCGCCCAGCGAAGCGACGATCTGCTGTCCGAAGAATCGGGCGGCGATGAGGATTGCGGCTGCGCACGCGACCAAGGGCAGCATGCCGATGATCATGGGGCCGACGATGGGGATACGCGGTTTTGGGTTTTGCGTTGTGCCCGGTTCGCCGGATTCGTTCTGGTACAGTGCGGTGTTGGTGACGGTCGCGCCGGTCACCAGCAGGCCCAGGACGTGTCCCAACTGGGCGACCAACGTGCCAGGCAGGAGAACGATGTTCAACACCCGTGGCTTGACCATGCCGCTCCACAGAGTCCGGACGCCCCACGCAGCCAGCACCACGATCAGCAGCCAAAACGTCATTGTCAGGAAGAGCATTCTTGGTTGCCTCCGATCACTCCATTCGAGCGGTCAACGCCGGTGTCCCGACACCGTCCGCCCGAAATCAATGCGCGCACCGCACACCGCTTTAAGTGATTATCGTCTCGTGGGGCTGATTTGGATGAGCGCAGGATTATTCGGCAAGATAGGCAAACTGTAACGGTACGGCGGCCTGCTCCATGGGAGCCTGCCGCCGCACCGAGAGAATTCTAGATCGATCGCGAATACGCGATTCGGTTTCAGCGCCGTCGACGCAGCATCGCGAGACATCCGGCAGCCAACAGCGAAATCGTAGTCGGCTCTGGAACGCCAGGCGGGCTGCCACCGCCACCGGCCGGCGGAAGTTCGTCGGGCGGCCCCAAGATCGAAAGTGCCAACGGTTGCGCGGCGACGTCGAAGAAACCCGTTCCGAACTGGGCGAACCCCTCGGTCAGATCGCCAGACGTAGTCGACAGCTCGATCAGCACATCGCCGACCGAGATCGCATCGAAACGCGCCGTCCCCAAGAGGATATCGACACCGTCCAGGGTCGCCGAAAACGACAAGCCAGCCATTCCATCGCCGTCGGGCGTAGAGGACACGCCGACGAAACCAGGGCCGACGGCGTAGCTGTCGTACGAAAGCTCGGCGCCGGCCGCGAGATCGAAGCCGTAGCCGACCAGGATGGCCGATGTCGTCGCCCGCACTTCAACGTCGACAACGTCTCCCACCGTGTAAGTGTCAGCAGGTGTTTCCAAACTGACACCGATTGTTTCTGCCTGCGCGAGTGTCCCGAAGACGGAACAGCAGGCAAAGGTCGCTACGAGCCCTACTGTTGCACGTAGCCTACTCTCGTATTTCGATTTTTCGCTCATTCCCTCTTTCCTTCCTCCTTCTGTGCGATCCACGGGCTGAGAACCCGCACCGCACGATGGCGACGCTCAATCGCCGTCCCGTCCTTCTGCCAGCGTGAGGAGCATCTGGAAGTCCACCAGTGTCACCACTCCATCGCCATCCAGATCCGCAGCCAGATCAGCCTCCTGATCGCCGGTGCTGCCGAATGCCGACCGGAAGAAATCCACGTCGTCATCGTCGATGACTCCGTCGTCATTCAGGTCGGCTGTCTCCTCGATCGAGTCATCGAGTGTGGCGCCGTCATCCTCGGCATCCGCGGCGCGCAGATCCTCCTGCGGTTCGTCGCCGAGTTCGCGAATCGGCTCTTCCTCCACCGGATCCAGTGAATCGATGACGTCGTCGAACAATCCCGCCTCCAACGGGATCACAGATTCTGCTTCGTTTGCGCCGTCCGGCGGCATGGGCAGCAGAAAACAACCCATCGCGCTCAGCGAGAGCGCGCAGCCCGTCAATACCACACAGGCGTTGTGGAAGCACGGGCGAGCATTCTTTCCGTTCATCCTTCTCTCCCCTCTCAAGCCGAGTGTCACCACGAGACACGCGATGTCCTCGACTCGGTTACACGCCATGTTAGACAAAAACGTGGCCGATTTCTCGGAGAAAATGGGAGAATTATGGGGGCAGGAAACGGAAGTCGGCGGGCACGCGATGCCGGTCGAGTTGTCGCGGTTCTTACCGGACCGGCCGCGCAAAAAATACGTGCTCCGTCCTATAGTGTCACGGTGTGACCCTCACGCGCCGACTCGCGCTGTTGGCCCGGACGTACGGCGAATACATGGCGCGCAACTGCGTCGGAAGAGCGCCGAAGTCGCCCGGAGTCTCGCAACGCAAGCGATAGCGGACGGTGTGTATTCCGGCTGGAATATAGTCCGCAAACATGGCCACGTGGCGGTCTCGAAACTCAATGTGAGAGCACAGCCCTCGATTCCATGCGTATCCACTGTGCAGATCGACGGGTTCGCACCCTGCGGGCTTGGGATCCTCGATCGAGATGTACTCGAACGCGTTGCGCGCATCGATCTCGAGCGTGACCTCTATTAAATCGCCGCTCGCGACCGCGTCACCGTCGGCGATGTCGACGCGGTCGTAGTCGACGGCGCGGTAGGTCTCTTCGATGAGCTTGCGTTTGACCGCGTCCCAGATCTTGCGTGTGCGCTCGATCTCTTTGGGCTCCAATCTCGCGTAGGTGCGTTTGATATGCACCTCGTGGCCGGCGGCTTCGATCGGATCTTGCGCGGTGAAGAAGTCGACGTACGATGCGTAGTAGAGCGTGCCGCGTCCCTGCTTCTCTATGCGGATTTCGTGGTCGCCGGGGGTGAGATGTTTGGGCGCGAAGATCATGCGGGCGTCGAACGTCAGGACGTTGTCCGCGTTGATACGAAACGATCGGCCGACGGTATTGTCGTAGGTCACTTCGACGGTCATGTCGGCGTCGAGCTCGCGTGAAAACGCGAGGTATTGGGCGAGCGCGTAGATGGAGTAGGCTGTCTCGCGGGTCGAGTGCCAGCGGGCGCCTTCGCGATTTCGCACCAACCAGTTGACGGCTGGCATGATGCGCGGGTGGTCGGGGCGGACGACGAGCAGTGCGCGCAGGACCATCGCGGTGGTTTCGGCGCCGTTGTCATACCATCTGGAATAGCCTACAGCGTGGCCCCAGCTGGCGGTCTGCGTGGCGTCGTCGCTGTGCGCGGTGTTTTCGAGGTTGTCGACAACGGTGTTTGCCCGGGGCGCGTCCGAGGCGGCGTGAAGTACAAGGGCCAGCATCGCTCTTGAGTAATCAGTCAGCTCATCGCGGCCGGTGAATGCGTCGTCGGTGGCTGCCTTGATTGCGGACTCTGCGAGGTGCGACGCGCTGTCGACGCTGAGCGCGTAGAGCATCCAGACGCGCGTGTTGGCTGTCGTGGATCGATCGCGGCGGCGGCCAACGCGGGCGGGGTCGACGATGGTGCGTTTGAGGAATTGAATTCCGCGAGACAGCACGCTCGCGTCCACCGCCACCTTCGCGCGCTTCGCTTCGGCGAGGCCGTACACTACGTAGGCGCTCATGTAGGGATCGCTTGCGCTGCCTTTCCACCAGCCCCAGCCGCCATCGCCGTTTTGCATCTCAGCCAATCGCGCGAGGCCGGTGGTGACGATGTCGTTCAAGACACCGTCGTTGAACACCGGGTGGCGATTTCGTGTCCAGCGTCGGCGGCCGTCGGTGGCGGGATCGGTTTGCATGCGGGAGGCGAGGTCGCTCAGTTTCACGCCGAGATGATCCAGCGTTCGCCGTGTCACGACAGCGGGGAGGAAGCGACTCATGGTCTGCTCGGTGCAGCCATACGGGAAGTCCAGCAGGTAGGGGATCGCGTCCAGCATCACGCCGGCGATGGTCGGGTTCAGATGGACCTCGAGAACGGGCGTCTCCGCGTTCATCTTCTCGGGCAGGGTAAAGCTGATGGTGCGTTCGTCCATGCCGTCGCTATCGCGCATCGTTCCGCCGTCTGCGAGGAACGTCTGCGCCCCGAAGGCCACCACGGGAAGGTCGATGGCCAACGCATCGGCGGATACGTCGGTGGCGACGGTCGCTTTGAGCGTCACGGTCCCGACACGCTGCGCCAAGACGTCAAAATCGATGGCGACCTCTGCGCGCGCGTCAACCGGAACGTCCACCGCATTGGGCGCGACAAACGGTATCGTGCTATCCCCGAGTCGGGCCAGCCCGACGGTCAGCGACGCAGGGACGTCCAGCGTGACGCGCATGGTCTTGGCCACGTTGAGATCGTTGCGGGCGATCACGGTCAGCGTGCAACTGTCGTGCTCCACAAGAAAACGCGGAGCGGCCAGGCGGGCGATGACTTCTTTGCGCGTGACGAGGTTTTTCGACGCTTCACTGACGCGGGTCTCATCGTCGATGGCAATTGCGATCAACCGCCACGTCGTAAGGGTATCGGGAAAACGCACGTCGACGGTCGCGTGTCCATCAGCGCCGGTGTCCATGTGTCCGATCCAGACGACCGAATCAGGGAAGTCGCGACGAAGCTCCGCGACGGCAAAGGCAGGTTGCGGTGATTCGGCCATCGCTGCCATCGCCGCGCCCTCGGGCATTGCTTTCTTCACACCCGCCATGGCCATGTCGCCTTTGGCGAAGCGCTGCCGCTCGTAGCGCATCGGACCGGAAACGAGATCGAAACTCGTCTGCGTAGCTACCGTGTGTTCCTTCGTTCTCCCGAAGAAGAACTCCTGCACGCTCTCGCGGAACTCGGGCTGAATGGCGTACAGACTGGCGTCGACCAGCATCACAGCCAACTCCGCATCGACCGGCTTGCCGGCGTGGTCGGCTGCGGTGATCGCGATCTGCGTCTGCTCCTGCGGGGAGAATGTGTCCGATTCCGCTTCCACGGTGACGGACAGGAAACGCTGCGTGGGCGGAACGAGAACGGCCTGCATGTCCTGATACACTTTGTTGTCGCGGACCAGCGTGGCTGTGATGAAGAAGTTGGGTGTGTGCATGGACTCGATGGGCAGTTCGACCACGGCAGCCCCGCCGCGCAGGTCGACGAACCGCGTGTCGAGCAGGTCGTCCGCTTCGACCGTCAGCAGCACGCGGGCTTCGTCGAAGCGCGTGTTGATCAGCACGCGCGCCGTCTCACCTTGTTGGTAGATGAATCTGTCGGGCACGATTTCGATGTCGCGGTAGGCATAGTGGGCGTAACGGCCGCCGGTTTCGGCGACCCACAGGTCGGTCTTCGCGGTGACTTTTACGCCGGTGTCGGAATCGGCAGTCACAATGAAACGGAACGGACCTTTCTTGTCCGCCGTCCAGCGGAAGAGTGTCACACCGGTGGCATTCGCGGACAGGGCTTCGTCTGTCACGATCTCACCGGGTCCGAGCTCGGGGCCACCCGATGCGTTTTTCTTGCCGGTCTTGCTCTGGACCAAACGATGCACGCGGATGCGACCCGAAAACGACACGGGGTCGCCGTTGGGCCCGACGGCTCGGACGTCGATGTGTACGCGGTCTTTCGGTTGATAGAGAAACCGCTGCGGTTCGAGTTGGAGTGAGAAAGGTGCGCGCGTCACGTTGACAGATCCGCTGCCGGTCACCGTGCGTCGTGATGCGTCGGTGGCTTCGACATCGATGGTGTAGCGATAGCCGTCCTCGTCGCCCGCCTCGGGTGTGATGCGCAACAGAGCGACACCGTCGGCATCCGTGGTCAGTTCGCCTCGGTCCACGAGGGCCCTGGGTCTCTCCCACGGGATTCGGCAGTAATCGGGCAGGCATCCGCCTGAGCGTTGAGACCAGACGGGACCAAGCTGCTTGAAATACCAGGGATAGGGGATCGGGTAGTGGACCGGCGGTGTCATCGGCGCGCGATGCACGGTGTATGCGAGCGACGCGTCGGCGACGGGTGAGCCGAAGTAATAGCGCGTTTCGATGCGGACATCGACCGGCTCGCCGAAGTCGTAGCGCGGCTGCGCAGCGTTGACCTGCACCTCGAATTCCGGCTTGCGGTATTCCTCGACGCGAAAGGCTGCGCCAGCTCCGCCGTGCACCACTTTGCCGTTGATCTCGAAGTGCAGCCGGTAGAGGCCGAGCGCCGCGCCGGACGGCAGAGAGAGGTCACCGGAGACCGACCCGTGTTCGTTGGTGTTGAGCGTGCGTTCAAGGACGGCCTCGCCCTTGGCGTCGTGGAGTGTCAGGTCGAGTCTCTCGCGTCCGGCTAGCTGATAGTCGCCGGCAACGTGGTTTCTGAGGACGCACTTGAAGTGGATCACCTGATCAGGGCGGTAGACCGGCCTGTCCGTGAAGGCGTAGAGTCGTTGGTCGCCGGTACCGCCCCACCAATACCACGAGAAGGCGACGTTGCAGATTGCATAGTGCGGGCCGTTTTGCAGATAGAGTGATGCCGTGTTGCGGCGGCGCTTGCCGCCGCCGGCCGGTACTCGGACGACGCCATCGCCGTCGGTCTTGGCTTCGCGATAGTCGTATTGGTTGCCGCCGCCGGCCTGGATCAGCACGCGGGCGTCCGCCACTGCGGCACCGGTCGCGGAATCCACCGCCCAAGTAAAGGCGCTGCCCTTGCCGCCCTTGGACACCGCTGCGAGATTCGTGATGAGCGTCAGCGCGGATGTTTGCACAGATGCGTCGGCTGAGCGCGCTACGATCACATAAGCGCTTGGCTCGGAGACGGGCAGCGCCGTGGGCGATACGCCGTCACTACGGGACGAGTAGTTCTTGTGCTCCTGAGTGTCAGGCACTGCCACCGACCATGTGGCGACCGCATCTCCGCGCGGGGACCATTCGTCGAGCTTGTGTAGTTGCCCGATTTCCTGGATCAACTCGAACAGATCGACGCGGTAGGCGCTGAAGCGAATCTCAGAGATGTTGCGTGTTTCGTAGTCGATGCGCACCGGCGCCCCAGGCTGCGTTACGCCTTCGACGCCGACACGCAGAATCGGCGAGGTGATGTTCTTGAGCAACCTGCTCGCCGTGCGCGCAGCCTGTGATTGCGGGTAGCGCTGAATCACAAACCGGTAGCGCTCGACCGCTGCGACGTAGTCCTGCCGGTTACGCTCCACCGCCCGGCCTATCTCCAGTGCTGCGTTGGGTGCTTCCTTGGCGTCAGGCCATTTCGACAAGACCTCGCGATACAGATTGATCGCAACGTCGGTATCTGCGTCGTCATGCCGCAATTCTCGAAGAAACAGCCCGGCTTTTCGGAACGTCGCCTTAGCCGCACGGGCGTTGTCAGAGGTCAGCTCGATGCCCCGATCAAGCCACTCGACGGCGAACCTACGCTGGAGCAATCGCCCTGCCCGCCAATCTTCGGGTGGGTCGACGGACACGAGGGTGAAGTTCTCCCAGTCGCTGAATCGAATGAACGCCAATCCGCATTGAATTGCGGCGCCGGCGGCCGATTCGCGATCTCTGCGATCGAGATACAACTCCGAAGCCGCTGCGAAATGCTCGATCGCCAGATGGCGATGCGTGTGCATGCGAAGCCCGGCGTCAGCGAGGGCCATGTGCAGTTCGGGCTGCTCGCGCGCGGCGGCGTGTTTGGCGAAGAGTTCTTCGATCGCCCGTCGCCCGTCTTCCCAACGACGTAGCTTCAGCAGGCAGCGTGCGCGCAGCCCGCCCACTTCCAGGGTCGGATTCGTTTGCGTTGAGAGGTACGCATCCAACTCTGCCAAGGCAGCTCTGTAATTGTGAAGCTCGAACTGCCGGCGTGCGGACGAGAGATCACCCGGTTGGTAGGCGAGCGTGCACCCGACCAACATGCCCATCGCGAATATCGACCGCCCGAGTACGTTCATCATCTGCCTCCGTGAGGATTGGACACGTCTGCCGCACGAAAGTTTCGCACGATCGCCGCAAAGTGCAATCGGAATGACGGGGCGGCTTGACACTCTCGGCGAGGTCGGCCAGTGTTCGGGTTGGCTGAAACTGTCGGGAGAAACTGTGAGCACGCCTTTTGACGATTTTCTGACGCATTGCGTTGTTCTCGATACCGGCGGGTCGATTGTCTATCTCGGCACCCTGGTCCGGGCGGACGAATCTGGTTTCGTGCTGGAAGACGCCGACGTACACGACTGTCGCGATGGGCACGCGACCAAGGAAGTCTACGTTTGCGAAGCCCGCGTGAACGGAGTATCGCCAAACCGCCGCAGCGTGGTCGTGATGCGGTCGGCGGTGATGAGCGTGTCGAAGCTGACTGACGTCGTTGAACAGTAGACGGCGCTAGGTCAGTTCGTGCCTGTCCTGATACTCGGGGACGTCGACAGTCCAGCCCCACTTGGCTCGAATTTCGCTCGCGAGCTTCTCTGCGCCGCTTTCCTCACCGTGCGACAAGAAGATGCGTTTCGGCGCAGTTCCGAAGTTGCCTAACCACTTCAGGAGGGCGGCGCGATCTGCGTGGGCGCTGAAGCCGTGGATCTGTTCGATGGTCGCGTTGACCTCGTGCTCTCGGCCGTGGATGCGTACGGGAGAGTCGCCCTGCACCAGTCGCCTGCCGAGTGTTCCGTTGGCTTGGTAGCCGACGATGACGACGGTGCATTCCGGGCTGGAGACGTTGTTGACGAGATGGTGCTTGACGCGGCCGGCTGTACACATGCCGGAACCCGCCATGATGATGCACGAGCCTTTGATGCGGTTGATTGCCTTCGATTCGGCGGTGCTGCGTACGAGATTGAGGCCTGGGAATCGCAGGAGTTCCTCACCGGCGTCGAGGATTGCGTGGGCTTCTTCGTCCATGCAATAGCGGTGCCGTCGAAACACATCGGTGACGTTGACGGCCATGGGACTGTCGAGGAACGCCATGAGGTGGGGGATGCGCTTCTCGGACATCAGGCGGCCGAGATGGTACATCAGCTCTTGGGCGCGTTCGACGGCGAAGGTCGGGATGATGATGTTTCCGCCGGCTGCCACCGCGTTGTTGACGACGTCGCAGAGTTGATCTTCGACTGCTTCGGTCTTGCCGTGGTCGCGATCGCCGTAGGTGGACTCCATGACGATGTAGTCCGCGTGGTCGAGCATGGTCGGATCGCGGATGATCGGCTTGTCGCACTGGCCGATGTCGCCGGAGAAGATGACCGTTCGCGACAGGCCATTCTCTTTGATCTTCAGTTCGAGCATGGCCGAGCCGAGGATGTGGCCCGCGTCGTGGAATGTGACAGAGACGTTTTCGTTGAGTTGCACCGGCTTGCTGTACTCGGTGGCGCGAAAGAGGTGGAGCGCCCGGTCGACGTCTTCGGCTGTGAAGAGCGGGACGACGGGGTGAGCAGGCTTGCGTCCCTCGCGTTTGTGACGTTTGATCTTGTACTTGGCGTCTTCCTCTTGAATGTGGGCGGCATCGGACAGGATGATCTCGGCTAGCTCGACCGAGGGGGCCGTGGTCAGTATTGGCTTGTCGAAGCCTTCAGCGACCAGCTTTGGGATGAGTCCTGAGTGGTCGAGGTGGGCGTGAGTCAGGAGCAGATAGTCGATCGTGTCGGGAGGGACCGGGGACGACTCCCAGTTTCGCTTGGTGAACGCCCGCTCCTGAAACATGCCGCAGTCGACGAGCAGACGCAAGCCGCCACCTTCGATCAGGTAGCGTGAACCGGTGACTTGTCGATTGGCACCGAGAAACTGAATATTCATCGCGTCGGTCCTCCAATTGTGTTGGGCGGGAGGATACCACGAGCGGGGGAACCGGCGATACCCTGAGGCGGCGAGGGCAAAATTGCAGTGAGACTGTCAAATGGCTTTGTTTCGTTCCTTTGCCAGAAAGCAGCGAAATGACGTGTGCCGAGGCCAACATCAATGTCCGGTCATCGAGCGCCCAATGACAACATGACCTATCCAGGCTACTCCTCCGCCTCGATCAGATGGCGCTGGCGATTCTGCACATCTCTGAGCACATTCTTGCTCTTACGAATCTCATCGTCGATTTCCTTGAGCAACTTGCGCGTATCATCGGGCTTGCCTTCGTTCGCGACAGTCTCGGTGCGATCCTGAGGCCTGGCGCCGTGCAGGCGGCGAGCAAGCCTCGCTTCGTCAATAAGCGCCGACTGGCGCTTGGTGACCTCGAGCAGGTCGCGGCTCTTTGCGAGCAGGTCCTTCTGTTCGAGGGCGCGACGGATCGTTATCGCAAGGTCGATTTCGTTGCAAGGTTTGGTGAAAAACTGATGCACCTTCCCCTCGTTGATGGCGCGCAGTGCTGCCGGCAGCGTAGGATGACCGGTGAGGACGACACGAACGGTATCTGGATACCGCTGCGCTACCTTTCCGAGAAACTCCGTGCCGGACATACCGGGCATCTCTTCGTCGGAGACGATCAGGTCGATAGTGCGATTCTCCAACTGCCGCGCCGCCTCTTCTGCAGAGTTGGCCGTCAGGATCTCGTACGGTTCCTTGTGAAGTGCGCGTGTCAATCCTTCGAGGATGTTCGGCTCATCGTCAACCAAGAGTATGGTGTGGCTCATATCATCGTCTCCAACTGGTCTATGCTTGCGTGGTTACCGGAGAGCGCATATCGGTTCGTACGAGTACGCGTAACGGTTCTATGATCGTTCTGGTCGTCGCGAAGTTCCTTAGTCTCTGTCGCAACGACACGGTCACCTCCTGCCCCTTGCTTATCAAGAGGGTCCCGTCGTCGGTCTTCACATCCTCAGCGAAAACCATCTTGGTCGTGAGATCTTCCATGCCGATTTCGCAGATTTGAGGCGCCATCTCGAATCCGATGACGGCCTCCATCGCAGCCAGTACCCCGGGATCGTACCATTCTGGTCGCCGCCGTAGCTCGACGAGGACTTGCACGTCCTCGTCGCCGCCCCATTTGAGCTCGTCGAAGTCAATCGCGACTTTGAGGATCCGGGCACCCAAGGGAATGTTCTCCCTTGCCACAGAATCTGCCGGGATACCGGCGCCGTCGAATCGCTTTTGTTGATAGGCGATAATCTCAGCAACGCTCTCCAATCTGGGGATGTTTGCAACGAGATCGCGCCCGACCGCCGGGTGGTCCTCAAGCATCTGAGCTTCTTCCGGCTTCAGGGCTTGGCCACGGTACACCTTATCCAGCGTGTCCGGCGGCACGGTAACACAACCAATCTGCGAGAGCATGGCCGCGATCTCGCACTGCCACGGCTGATCGACGTTCAACTGCTTGCAGAGTCTTTGCACCACCCGCCGTATCCGAGAGGCGTGACCGAACGCTGTCGGGTTGGTGAGGGACAGCACGTCGGTGAGGACTTTGACGCTGCCCCGCAGGGTCTTTTCCAGGAGTTCCTTCTCCGCCGTGACAAGCTGGTATTGTCTCACACCTGCAGCGAGCGTCGCGACCAGCGTTTCCGCCGGGCAGGGCTTGGTCAAGAACCTGAAGATTTGTCCCGCGTTCACTGCATCGATAGCGGTTTGCTGGTCTGCATTGCCCGTCAGCATGACACGAGTGCACTCGGGGACCCGCTCCTTGGCCGCGATGAGGAATTGGATGCCGTCCATCCCCGGCATGCGCATATCGGAGACGATCACGGCGAAAGGACCACTTGAGGCGATCGTCTCCAATCCCTCCGCACCACTGGCGGCCGTTTCGATGCGGAACTTCTTCCGGAGCTGCCGCTGAAACGCTTGCAGGATACTCGGGTCATCGTCGACGCAGAGAATCTTCTCGCTCATTGGGCGGTCTCTCCTTGTGTGATGTCCGCGCAGAGATCTCGCCATGCTGGGAGCCGGTCAGCTAGGCCCAGCCGGACCAAGTACTCGGCGTCCAGCCGGCTCGCCATCGGATCCTCCTCTGAGTTGGTCGATTCGTGTTCCAGGGCGCTGGCCACGTGAACTGCCGTCAGCGGAGTGAACGTGGTCGCCGGACATTGATTCGGGCAATGGTGGAACGCCAGGGACTCGACGATCGGGTCAGGCAGACCCCAGAGACCGAGCAGGTAGGCGCCCGTCTCCGCGTGTGTCGTCCCGAATACGCGTTGCTCTGCCTGCCACTCCGCAAGTGCCTCGTCGCGTGCCATATCCAAGGCCTGACGGTATTGTTCGGGGAGATTCCCGGCGAACACCAGCTTCCCCGCGTCATGCAGAAGCCCTGCCATCAAGGCGTGATCGCAACCCTTGGCTTCACAACCTTCCGCAACGGCAATCTGCTTGGCAAGAGTGCCCGTCGCCATGCTGTGATTCCAGAGCGTCTCGATGCAAAGGCCTGCAGCTCGCGCGTGGTCGAACTGCGAGAAAACATCAGCGGAAAGGACGAGCGTCTGGAGTGTGGCGATACCTAGAAATGTGGCCGCCTCGCGCGCGTCAGCGATGTGACGCTGTAGTCCGAAGAAGGCTGAGTTCACCAGTTGGAGGACCTTTGCGGTCATTGCCATGTCTTTGCTGATGATCGCTCCGACGCGTTTGATCGACGCATCCGGAGACCGCAGTTCTTTCACGATTTCGAGATACAGTTGGGGCAGACTCGGCAACGACTGCATTTGCGATACGACTTGCCGGAGTGCATCCTTGGATAGCACTTCGCGTAAGGTGCCAGCCCGCGCGACGACACTCTTGAGCAATTCGGGGTCGCAGGGCTTGGCAAGATACTGATGCGTTGGCCCGACTGCTCGCAGAAGC
This sequence comes from Phycisphaerae bacterium, assembly GCA_029260155.1. Taxonomy (GTDB): domain Bacteria; phylum Planctomycetota; class Phycisphaerae; order UBA1845; family UBA1845; genus OFTM285. Next base: position 13,173 of record JAJDDU010000215.1, read on the forward strand.
AGATCCCTCTCCGAATGTCCGGAAAGGGCGATGCGGACGGTTTCGGGGTATCGTCGCATGACTTCGGTTAGAAGCTGTGCACCGTCCATGCCGGGCATGCGCATGTCGCTGACCACCACGTCGAAGCGCTTCTCCGCGAGGGCGGCCAACGCTTGCTCGCCGCCAGGCGCGAAGGCCATCTCCCATTCCTTCCGCATGGGGTGCAGCATTCGCCGAAGCCCGTCGAGCACATTGGGGTCATCGTCGACGAACAGGATGTTCTTTTTCACCGGCATCGGTATGTCCTTTGGCTGTCCATCATGATCCCGCGGCAACTCGCTCGCGCGTCCTGGCGTTGCAGTGTCCCGTCGTTACGCAGACCTGATTGCGCCCACCATCCTTGGCAGCGTACAGGGCGTCGTCGGCCTCCTTGACAACATTCTCCCACGGTGACTGCGGCCGAGAGGCAACCCCCACGCTGACTGTCACCCTCTCCGACTTCTTGCTGGCGGGATGCGGAATGTTCAATTCCCAAATCGCACTTCTGATTTGCTCACCCAGCACCTTTGAGCCATCAAGATCCGTTTCCGGCGCGAGAACGATGAACTCCTCGCCGCCATACCGACCAACCACGTCTGTGGCCCTGGAGGACTGATCGATGCATCGGGCCACCCGACAAAGGCACTCATCACCCGCCTGGTGCCCCGCAGAATCGTTAAACTGCTTGAAATGATCGATGTCGATCATGATGATGCCGTAAGAATGATTGTGTCGTGCCGATCGATCCTGCTCGAGAACAGCGGCTTCCTCCCACGCACGGCGGTTGAGCAGCTTGGTCGGCGAGTCGAGCCGGCTCGTCAGCGACAATTCGATATTTGCCTCGGCAAGCTGCTCCGAGAGCTGCTCGATCCGTTCATTTCTCTCGGCAAGCTGCCGCTGGGTCGCGACCGATGCAAGCGAGCATTCAATAGTCTTTTGAACAAGTTCCCGCGTCACACTCCCTTTGACAAGGTAGTCCTGCGCGCCGGACTTCATGGCTTCGACGGCGATTGACTCACTACCTTTGCCTGTCAGCATTACAACGGCAACGGACGCGTAACACTCATGACCTCGGATGACCCGGAGCAACTGCAAGCCATCCATGCCGGGCATGCGAACGTCGGCGACGATGGCGACAACCGTTTGCTGTTGCAGCAGTTCCAACACCTTTTCGGCGCTATCGAGAAACACCATGTTCCACTGCCCCTGCATGGGACGGAGCACGCGCCTCAGGCCATCGAGAACGTCGATTTCATCGTCAACAAATAGGACTCGTTTCATGGTGAACATCCCATCCCTGCCAGACAGGAAGCTTCATCGCACAATTCAGTTCGGATTGCTCGCAGTTCCTTGATTGACTCTTCAAAGGCTGCGGAGACCGCAGGGTCGAAGTGCCGGCCCACCTCGTCATGAATGACGCTCAGTGCCTCAGCTTCCGAGAGCGCTGGTTTGTACGGCCGTTTAGAGCACAGGGCGTCGTATGCGTCCGCCAGCGCGACGATGCGAGATTCCAACGGAATCTCTTCGCCGGCAAGACCAGTCGGATAGCCGGTGCCGTCCCACCACTCGTGATGCGTCAGTGCAATCGACGAGGCCATCTTCAGAATAGGGTCTTGAGCATTTCCGTTGTCGCCGTACGTGCGCGCCCCACGCCACGCGAGAAACGCGTTCATTACTTTGGAGTCTTCACGCAGTATCTCGGCTCCGATGACGCAGTGTCGCTTCATCACGTCCCACTCATCTTTGTCCAGTGGGTCGGGTTTCAGGAGAACCGCATCCGGAATGCCGATTTTTCCGATGTCATGGAGCGGGCTGGTCACAAACAGCATCTCCACAAATTCGCGATCCGCCCCCAGCGTCTCGGCGATGACGCGAGAATAGCAGCCCACCCTCACGACATGGTTGCCCGTCTCTTCGTCGCGGTGTTCGGCCGCCTTGCCGAGGCGCCAGATAATGTCTAGGCGCGAGCCCTCCAGTTCGGCGGTTCGGTCCTTGACCTTGCGTTCAAGAATCGCGTTCTGACCCTTGATCTCGTCCTGATAGTCCTTCAGACTGATTACGCTTCGGAGCCGCGCGATGAGGTCCTGCGGTTCGACCGGCTTGTTGAGGAGATCCGCGGCCCCCAGATCCAGAGCCCGCCGCTTGATGTCGGTCTCGTGCCGCCCCGTCAGGATAATGATCGGAACATCCTGGGTTCGCTCGGCCATACGCATCTCCGCCAGAAGCGCGAAACCGTCCTTGCCCGGCATATTCACGTCCGACACCACGGCGTCAAAGTCGCCCGCGCGCATCCGATCCAGCGCCTCGTCCGCGCTGCCGGCGAAGTCCAGCTCCCACCGGCCTCGTTCACCGCGCAGCATACGCCGCAGCCCGTCCAGGACGTTGGGCTCATCGTCAACGAAAAGAACATGCTTCTTCATGCTGCAATGTCTCCTCTGCGGTAGCCGATTCCGGCTCGATCGGCAGGCGAATAATGAAGGTTGTCCCTTTGCCCATCTCGGATTCCAGCGTGATAGAACCGCCGTGCTTCTCCGTAATCACGGCATGCGCGATGGCCAAGCCCTGCCCGGTGCCCTTCCCAACTTCCTTGGTTGTGAAGAAGAAGTCGAAGACTCTCGCACGGTGCTCCTCGGGAATACCGGTCCCGGTGTCGCTGATGCGGATCTCTGCCCAAGCACCATCCTGCCGCGTCGCAATCGTGATGGTTCCCTTCTCGCCGGTATTCTCGCCCACCGCGTCCGCGATAGCGTGCGCGGCATTGATGACGGTATTCAGGATGACTTGGTTGAACTCGCCCGCCAGGCAATGCAC
>JAJDDU010000216.1 GCA_029260155.1 Phycisphaerae bacterium
GATGATTAACGCGTTGTCGGCCATTGCGATCGTTGACGTGTATCAGCCATATCTGGCGCGTGGGCGGGATGATCGTCACTACTTGAAGGCCGCGCGTGTGGTTTCCGTTGTGGCGGCTGCGATTGGTCTGTCGCTTGTCCTGCTGTTCGATCAATACGACTCGATCTACGAAGCGCACGCGGTGTTTACCGCCGCGATTACGCCGCCGCTGGCGGTGGCGGTCGCGTTCGGTGTTTTGTGGAAGCGTTACACCCCGGCGGCCGCTTTTTGGACGATGGTTGCGGGTGCGTTGGGGGCGGTGCTGTCGTTCGCGTGGCCTGCGGTGGTGAAGCCGTTCATGGCGTTCCACGGGATGGTTGTGACGGGGGAAGAGTTCAAGCCGTCGTACATGCGTGCTCTTTTTCTATTGACGGTTTCGGGGGTGGGGGGCGTTGTGGCGACGTTTTTCACGCGACCCAAGCCGGAGTCGGAAATCGTTGGGTTGTGGATCGGGTCGATCGAGCTCGGGCGGGGGATGTTCAAAGGCAGGAAGCCGAATGATCGGCCAGGGCGGAAGACGGTGATGCCATTGGTGGTGGGGATTCAGGATTCGAAAATCGGGCAAAGGGATGTTGTTTCGCTCTCGCGCGGCGATATGGATCGTATCCGGGCGGAAGCAGGGGACATGATCTATCTTGCGGACGCGCGGCGGTGGCTGGGGGGGATTCGGTCGCTGCATGCCGTCGCGGGGGGACCCCACGATGGTGCGTCGGGAGCGCGCTTGAGTCAAGATGCGGTGGACCGTGGGAATCTGCGCGCGGAACGACCTGTTCGGGTGGAGAAGATTATTTGAGTGCGTCGGCCTCGCGGAATCGGCTACCGCGTTGGACCGGTAAGGGCGTCGAGGAAGCTGTCGTAGTCGTCTATGTCGATTGTGTTGTCGTGGTTTAGGTCGAACGCGCCGCACTCATCTGTTGCGGGGAACCCGTAGCAGCGTTGCAGCTCGGCGAAGTCGGCCATGTCGATGTCGGCGTCGTTGTTAGCGTCGTGCCACAAGGTGATGCCGATCTCGTCGACCAACAAGCCGACGAACGCGCGGGCTAGATTGGTCGGCATGGTGTAGTCGAGGTAGTCACCATCTGGAAAATTGGGGTTGTCCACGGCGTCGTTTTGTGTGTGGTCGTAGGGATTGCATTGGAAGCACCGCTCGATGGCCACGACGGCGGGGATGCCTTGCGACTCGAATGCCCAGTGGTCGCTGAAAGTCGCCGAGCCGGCGAGGAAAGTGGCCAGGCCGTCGCCGTAAGCGTCGATGGCATCGACCACGCCGCTGATGACGCCGCTTGAGAGTGACGAGCCAAAGATGTCCATGCCATAAGGACCGCTGTCGTGGCCGACCATGTCGGCGGTGACGGCCATCACGATGTTCTGCCCGACGTGATCGGCGACGAACGCGCGGCTGCCTCTTAAACCCTGTTCTTCGCGATCGAACGCACAGAACTTGATGGTGGCGGGCGATCGATAGCGACACAAGACGCGGGCGACCTCCATCACGATGGCTGTTCCGGTAGCGTTGTCATCGGCGCCTGGGTTGTTTACGGAATCGAAATGGGCTCCGACGACGTAGATGTCCTCGGGGACGTCGGTTCCGGTTAGCGTGGCGACCACGTTATGGTAGGTGTTGGAGTTGTAGTTGAACGGATCGAGCTCAACGACGAGATTGGGCTGGGCGGACAGCTCATCGAAGATGTTGTCTCTGGCTAGATTGTGCTCGGCGCCGAACCCGCGGTTGTCGCCCATGTAGGTGTAAAGAAGGTCTTGGTGGTAGTGGATGTAATTGTCGAGGCTGACGTCCTGAACGATTGCCTCAGCTGGCGGTGATGCAGCCACAACGCTCACCGATGCTGCGAGGACCAGCACGCTGCCGCAGGCTGATATTCGTACGACGCGGTTGCACAACAACGATGGTCTCATAAGCCCATTTCCTCCGCCCGCATGATAAGAGATTTCAATCCACCCCGACGATCGCAAGCTCGAACGTGATTATAGCGATTCGCATGCCATTCAACAAACCGAAACGGTCAGCAAGGCGGGCCTGAACGAATCGTGAGTCTGAAGGGAGCCACGTGCGGACGCCGGGGGGCACTCCCTGACGATCTAGGTCCAGTTTTCGGCGCATCCGCCATGACAGAGCACTGACGCCGTGCCGCGCATCAAGCGACGCATGGCCCGAGCCGGGATCGAGAGCGTGCTCTGCCGACAAAACGGCTGACTGAAAGGCCGGTCCCACATCTGAAGGGAGTTTTTCAACAGGCTGCCGGCCTCCTTGGAGGCGTCCGTAGGCTCAGGTCGCCGGGACCGAACTAGCACGAATCCGTTCTACAAGCGGCCAAGACAGCATCGCTATCACCGTAATTGCCACGACGAGGCCTTGAGTCCACTCCTCCGGGTCCAATGGCGATGCGAACACCGGGGTGGGGGTGTTGAAGAGCGCGTGGATGCCGACCGCGATGAGTAGGTTCCTAGTCCGTAAATACACCCATGCAAATAGAAGCCCCACCAAGATGAGCATCAACTGATCGGCCAGCACCGCGGACACGCTGTTGTAGCTCCCCAGGGCCAGTCGGTTCGGAATGTGCGCCACGGAGAAGATTATTTGTGAGAGGCCGATGGCCGCAGCCATGCGCCATCCTGGCTGATTGGACAATGCACGCTCCATCAGGAAGTACAGCTGAGCAATGAGCAGCCCACGAAACATGGTTTCTTCATACAACGCGTTGCCGAAGAATTGGCCAAGAAACTCGCCCAGGACGGTGAGAACACCCTTGGCCTCCCACAGGCTGTGCGGGGCAATCGTCCCGTCCGCGGTCAGCGCTGCGATGATTGTGATGCCTTGAACGATGGACCATACGACGACGGTACAGACAACGGCCCCGAAGATTGCATCACGGCGTATCCCAACGTCGCGAAGACGCAAACGCCCAAGGCGAACGAGGACGACGCCAACGCTGAGCGCAGCGCCGATCATGCCGTGCACGAGAGTGCCGTTGCACAGGCCGTGTGTTGCGATGTGGATTGGTGCCAATACGTCTTGTCGATAGGTCTCGGAGTTGAAGAGCAGGGAGGAACCACCCACCAGGACCACCAAGGAGGCGACCAATACCCAGGCTGACGCTCGTCGCGTTTCAGCGAAAATGTGAACCGGCATTCGCTTCTCCGTGCCAAGCTGGTTGTCTCTCCGGTGCGTCCCGACGATTCCCAGACACCGCGAGTGCCCCGAGAATTGACGAGGGCATGCGGACCGTTGAGCTGATATTTTCCGTGTGCCGGACGCCAGTTGGTCATCCTACGCGAGCGGCCTGTTCGATTCAAGCGATAACGTCAAACCCCACCATCGATCATGTTGAGCGGCGTACTCAAGACCACAAACAACAGCCTGACGGTGGAGGAGACCTAGTTCAGGGCAGAGTGAATGCGCGCTGGAGGGCGGCGAAGTCTGAGAAATCGGCGTCGCCGTCCGCGTCCAAATCCGCCGCGAAGCAGCCTGGGAGTAGCGGGGTGTTGTCAGGTCCGGTTGCGCAGTCGTGGAACGCGGCAATGTCGAGGAGATCGACTCGGCTGTCACAGTTGAAGTCACCGGCTGCGAACGCGCCGGCAGGGGACAAAATGAAAGTGCGGGCTGTTGCGACGGCGGGCGCGGTCATACCGCCGACCGTTGCCCAGCAGTCGCCGACGCGAACAAGGCCACGGTGGTCCATGGTGGGCTCGTGGTCTCCGGTGGTGGTCAGTTGCTCCCACGTGTTGGCGAGCGGGTCGAACTTCAGTGCTTGATCAAGGGGCTGGGATGGTACGCCGTTGTAACCAAATCCGCTGAAGTTGTAGGTGTTGTCCGTTCCGCTTACGAGCAGCATGAAGCCGTCACCCGTGCCGCCTTGTGAAGGGGCTGCGCGGTATGTTGGTGAGCCTGGGTGGGCGAGCAATTCGGTCCAACTGATTGCGGTCACTTGCCCCACGCCGGCGGGGTCGATTTGGCCTATGAACACGCGACTGGATATCGGGAACTGCGAGCCGATACGAGCGCCGTCCATGTACATAATGCGGTCGCCGACGATCGTGCCGGAGTGACCAAACAAACCGGGGAGCGGTGCGGGGATCGGCGTCGCCTGGAACCATGTGTTGTTCTGCGTGTCGTAGACCTGCACGTTGGAAACGTTGGTGTTGATGGGACCGTGCCATCCGCTAACGAGGTACAGATAGCGGTCCTGGTAGACGCCGGTGACTGTGTCGTCCACTTCTGTGGGAACGTCAGCCAACTGAACGTACGTGTTGTTTGAGGGTTCGTAGCGGAAGAGGCGTGGGTCTGTGACTTCGCCGCCGACGGCGGTGTAGCCGCCGATCAGGTAAACTTTGCCGGCGACGGTGGCAGCGTTTGCTCCGATTTTTGCCCGGCCGTTGAGCAGCGGCGCGTTGGCGATCGGCGTCCACGTCGTGCCGGGAACGGTCAACTTGAAGGAGGCGGCTGTGATTGTCTGCGGGTTGGTGGGCGTGCGGATGCCCATGAACGAGTAGAGCGTCCACGTACCGTCGTGGTTGTCGACGGAGGTTACGGCGTTGTTGGACACTGGGAAGGGCAACTGCGGCAACTCGTTCCAGACGGCGTCGTCGGCACGAACTGAAGGCGCACAGGCGCCTGTGCACGCCAACACCACAAGCGCAAACATTCCGTGAAATCTCGTTGCCCGGCCCATGGAATCATCTTAGTCATCAGATCGAAGCGAAGCAAGAACAAACGCCCAACGCTGAGAACTGCATCGTTCTGGGTCGGTTGTCAATTGCGGGGACCAATCAAGCACCGTCAGAATCTTCGTGCAGACACTGCCAAAACGAATTCAGCGCAATTCCATCTTGCTCGCGGGTTACGTCTAGGCCAACAGCTCGTCGCGCATGGGATCCCGGCTCTGCCCATTCTGGTCAGCGAAAAATCTGCGCGCAACACGCGCCGACCGCGACCTCACGCGTCTCGCCACCCGCCAGAATGATCGATCAGATTGGCCGAACCTCCACGCGCACCTCGGCGCAACCATCCATTTCAGTCGACGCTTTCGACTATCGATTTTCGCCTGTCCTGGTCAGCCCGAAGGTGTTACAGTTGCCTGGGAGGTTTGCGTCATGTCATTTTACGAAACAACTTCCGCGAGATTGGCAGTTTTGGCGGCGTTCGTCGTGGCTTCGCTAGGATCGGCATGTGCCGAACGCGGGCCTGGCGATCAGGCAAGTTCGGCACCCAAGGCCCGGCTGCCCGACGTGTCTGAAAGCTGGCCTCGGCCGCGTTCGGATGAGCGCGTCGCCGAGCGAGAACGAATGGTGGCCAAGCAAGTCGAGAGAAGGGGCGTGCGAAACGAAACCGTGCTTGAAGCCATGCGCAACGTCCCCAGGCATTGGTTCATGCCTGAGGGCGTGCAACACCTGGCTTACGCGGATCGCGCGGTGCCCATAGGCAACGATCAGACGATCTCCCAGCCGTACATCGTTGCGGCGATGACCGATGCGCTCAAGCTGACCTCGGAAATGAAAGTCCTGGAAATCGGAACGGGCTCCGGGTATCAGGCGGCGGTCTGCGCGGAGATTACGCCCAGGGTCTACACCGTTGAAATCGTCGAACCGCTTGCCAAGCGCGCGATCGCCACGTTCAAGCGTCACGGATACGACACCATCAAGACGCGAATCGGCGACGGGTACGCTGGGTGGCCCGTGCACGCGCCGTTCGACGCCGTGATGGTCACGTGCGCGCCGGACCACGTACCGCCGGCGCTCATTGAGCAGCTAGCGCCCGGCGGTCGAATCTGCATCCCGGTCGGGGCAAGACACGGCGTTCAACGGCTGCGATTGATCACCAAGGCCCCTGACGGCGTCGTCAGTGAAGACCTCGAACCCGTCCGCTTCGTCCCCATGACCGGCGAGGCCCAGCGCCGAAACAACGGCTAGCCCGTCGATCACGCTGATGCGTTGGCGGTCTCGCGCTCATGGGCTCCTACGAGCATGATCGACGAGACCAGATCAAGCGCCGCGGTCCAGTCCGTTTGAGCTTGGTCGTTCCAAGCGTCGCCGGCCATCTCAGACATCACGGACACCAACGTGTCGCGAACGATCGGATAGTGTTCCGGCAGGGTCCCGAAATCCGCGTGGCGGGCGCCCATCTCCTTCAGCGGTTTCTGAAGTTTTTCGGGCGTGCGAAGCCCCTGGACGGCGAACACCAACGAGGCCAGCAGCTTTCGCTTCTGGTCGGACATGTCGTCCGGGAACATGGACCGCACCTCGGGATGTTCGACGAAGAGTTTTGAATAGAAGCGGTTCACAAGTTCCTCACCGCGCGGGGCGAGGTGGCTGAAGCCTTCTTCCAGGCGTTTGATCTGTGCGTTGTCCATAGCGTTCCCCTTTTTGTTGTTAGTGTTGTCTGACCGTCGTGGTCCAGTGGACAAGCTACAATACGTTCGCGCGGCTTGAGGACACTGGAAACGCGATCGGGCGTCCGTTATCGGCGATCGACGGCCGGCAGGGGCCTGGGACGCTGGGGCTCAACTTGGGAAGACAGCGCGGGCGTAGACAGTCATTGGGGCGAGTGTTAGCATGCGCGCGGTGCGGTTAGATTCGATGTGGACGACCTCCGGGCACATAAGGTTGGCGACAACTGTGAAACAAGCGATTCTCGTGAAACGGCGGCGTGTGTGCGAGGCTTTATCGCGCGCGCTTCTTGCGACGATTCTCATGGCGGTTCCGGCAGCGATGGCTCAGCCGTCTGGCGCCGTGGTCGGTGAAGTTCGTTTCGAAGGGGCGGTTCGATCGACGCATGCGTACATGCTCAGTCTGATAGAAAGCCGCGTCGAGGCTGCGTTCGATCAGGACACGCTGGACGGTGACATCGTGCGCCTGCTGCGTACCGGGAAGTTTCTCAGCGTGACGGCGGACACACAGCGAGACGGTGACCGCGTGACGGTCATTTTTCAGATCAGCGAGCGGCCGCGTGTCATGGCCATTCTGTACGAGGGGAATCGGCTTCTCGACGACAAGACCCTTGCCGAGCAAGTTCCCATCGCCCCAGGCGAGGCATTCGACGCGTTTGCGGCGCGCGAGGGGCGGGACAACATCCTAAGCCTCTACCGTGACAAGGGTATGGGCTACGCGAGCGTCGCGTGGGACGCGAACAGGGCGCGTGACACCGGCGAATTGGTCTACACGATCGAAGAGGGCCCCAAAGTTCGCGTGCGCGAGCTCATCTTCGAGGGCAATCGTGCGATCGCGGACAAGAAGCTCAAGCAACAAGTTCGCACGCGGACTGCGCTGTGGATTTTTCGGGCCGGCGCGTTCGACGCGGGCGTCGTGACGGACGACGCGGCCGACCTCCAGCGATTCTATCGCCGGGAGGGATTCCTCGACGCGAAAGTCAGCTATCGCATCGAGCCGGGCGGCGTTTCGGGCGACCTGCACGTTGTATTCACCATTGAGGAAGGTGAACCGTACGTGATCGAGACGGTTCAGATCGAGGGAAACACCGTTTTCTCCGACGACGAAGTCCGTGGCATGTTGGCGTCGCGGACGCAGGAAATCGTCAAACAGGGGCATCTCGACGCGGACACCGCGGCCATTCAAAAGGCGTATGGCGAGCGGGGTCACGTGTACTGCGCGGTTCGCACGCAGCGCGTTTTCTCGGAGTCTCCCGGCTTGGTGGCGATCACGTTCACGATTGACGAAGGCGAGGCTGTCACGGTGGGGCGCATCGTGGTGCGCGGCAACCAGACCACTCAGGACAAAGTCGTTCGCCGAGCGCTTGACCTGTACCCTGCGGACATCTTCAACCTGACGCGCACCAAAGAAGCTGAGCAACGCCTCCAAGCCATGGCGTTATTCGATCGCGCGTCGGTGATGGCGGTCGGCGACGAACCAGGCGTTCGCGATATTCTCATAGACGTCGTCGAGCCGGAGAGTTCGAACAATCTGGTTTTCGGATTCGGCGTGACGAGCAACAGCGGCTTGGTGGGAAGCGTCCTCCTGGACATCAAGAACTTCGACATCCAGGACAGGCCTCGCTCGCTTACAGAACTCTTCAAGCTGCGGGCGTTTCACGGCGCTGGGCAGCGTATGCGAATCGAGCTCCAGCCCGGCACTGAGCTGAACCGGTTTCGCGTGGACTTTACCGAGCCCTATCTTTTCGATCAGCCGTTACGATTCGACCTGAGTTTTTATCACTTCACCCGTCAGCGCGAGGGGTACGACGAGCGTCGTACCGGCGCGAGCGCGAGCTTCGGACAGCGATTGGTCGGCGGGATTACGCCTTGGTCATTGTTCGAGGACTGGTATGGTGAGCTCTCCTTCAGGGCTGAGGCCGTCGACGTCGACGATGCCGACATCTTCGACGATCGCAGTGTTCGAGACGTCCAAGGGGGCAATCTTCTTGCGTCATCGAAGGCTACATTGGTGCGCGACCGCACGGACAGCAGGTTTCTTCCCAGCAGCGGGGATCGCCTGACCGCCAGTTATGAGCAGTTCGTCGGCGACTTCAACTTCGGCAAGATTCGACTCAACTACGCCAGGCATTTTACACTGCGCACGGACGCGGAGGAGCGGAAGTCGATTCTCTCTTTGCGTATCAACTCCGGGTTTATCGTTGGCGATGCGCCGATCTTCGAGAATTTTTACGCGGGCGGCATCGGGTCGATCCGCGGGTTTGATTTTCGGGGTGTCGGTCCGCGCGGTGGGCTGTCCCGCGACCCAATCGGCGGAAAACTGCTGTTGACCACTTCTGCGGAATACTCGTTTCCACTCATCGGTGAGATGCTGCGCGGCGTCGTGTTCACGGACATGGGAACCGTGGAGGAGGATTTCGAGTTGACGACGTGGCGGGCATCGGTCGGCGTGGGGATTCGCATGACAGTAAACATGTTCGGCCCCTTGCCCATTGAAATCGATTTCGCTGCACCGATCTCGCGGGACGCGGATGATGAAGATCGCGTCTTCAGCTTCTTCATCGGTGGCACTCTGTAGCGGATCGCCTGTCGGCGGCCGGCGCGCGGGCCGGGCGTTGCGTCGCTGTTGTCCTCGCTGCGCTCGGAATGACAGGGTTGGTCTTGCCCCCGCCGATCGCGACAGGGTGCTTGTGCTGGCTCGCGGTTTCACGACAATACCTGACTGAGACTCTGCAGGATCATAAATCACTCGGCGCGGACCCCGCCGACAAAGGAGAACGCCATGATACTCGCCACCACGCTCTGCACTGCCCTCGTTTCTGCCGCCGTAGCGCAACCTGCTACACCGAACATCGCTGTGGCCAACCTCACGGATATTTTCGATCGCTATCAGCTAACGCGCGATCTTGAGCAGATGTTCGACGAAAAGCGTCAGACCATCGCCGCGGAGGGCGAACGCCGACGCGACGACATTGACCTCAAACGCAAGACGCTCATGGACATGAAGCCGGGAACGGCGGACTTCAACCAGCGCGAGGAAGCGCTCATCACCGCCGAAGTCGAATTCCAGGCCTGGCTCGAAATCCAGGAGCGCCACCTGAAGGGCCAACACATGAGCTGGCTGCAGATGATCTACGGTCACGCACAGGGCGCGATTTCCAAGATCGCGGCTGAACGGCGGATCGACCTTGTTCTGACCTACAACGACAAGCTGGAACAGACCCCCGATTCCGTCGCTTTCAAACAGCAGATCCTCTTGCGTAACGTCATCTACGCCAACGACCGCGTGAATCTGACAGAGACTGTCATCGAGATGCTCGATGCCGAATACCAGCGTCGCGGCGGTGCTGCCACTCTACAGGCGGCGGCCGTCCCACAGCCAAGTCCCAAGCCATGACCGAATCGCGAACGCTGGCTGAAATCGCTGAAATCGTCGACGGGGCAGTCCGGGGCGACACCGCAGTTCGGATCGATCGTGCTGCGTCGATTTCCGACGCGACACCCTCGTCGATCACGTGGATCAGCCACGCACGCTACACCGCACAGGTGGCGAGCAGTCGTGCGGGGGCGATCCTAGCGCCGGAGGACTACGGTCCTACTCCGATGCCGGCGATTCTGTGCGCATCGCTCGATGTGGCAATCGGAAAAGTGATCAATCTCTTCGCGCCGCAGCCACCCGCGCCGGCGGTAGGGATTCATCCGACGGCCGTTGTCGCGTCAGATTCGGAAGTTGCGGACACCGCAGCCGTCGGACCTTTCGTGGTGATTGAAAGCGGCGCGTGCATCGAAGCGCGAACCATTCTGCACGCCGGCGTGCATATCGGGCAAGACGCGCGCGTCGGCGCCGATTGCCGGCTGTGGAACCATGTCGTCGTTCGCGAGCGGTGTTCGCTCGGCGACCGGGTGATCATTCACCCAAGCGCCGTCATCGGGTCCGACGGCTATGGGTACTACCGAGCGGACGGACGCCATCACAAGATCGCTCACGGTGGGACGGTGACAATCGGCGATGACGTCGAAATCGGAGCCGGCGCGTGTGTGGACCGCGCGAAGATGGGTTGTACGCTCATCGGGGCTGGCTGCAAGATTGATAATCTCGTGCAAGTTGGCCATAATGCTCGTGTAGGCGAGAACTGTCTTCTGGTCGCTCATGCGGCGATGGCTGGCAGCTCGACGCTTGAGGACCATGCCATCCTCGCGGGCCATGCGGGCGTGAGTGATCATTGCGTCGTCGGCGGCGGGGCGATTGGCTTGGCCCATGCGGGCATCGCGCACGATATACCACCGGGTGCGGTGGTGAGCGGCGCACCCGCGACGGACCACAAGCAGCGATTACGCGGCGTCGCCGCGGCGAAGAAAATCCCCGAGCTGATTCAGCGTGTGAAACGGCTCGATGAGCGGGTGAAACGACTTGAAAGCACAGAGGACGATCTGTAAGTCTGCGGAGATCAGCGGCCGGGGTCTGTTCACCGGGGTGCTCTCGACCTTGCGCGTCAGGCCGGCGGAACCCCACTCGGGAATCACGTTCATACGCACGGACCAACCCAAGCCCATCCGCATTCCCGCAGACGTCGAACATGTGTCCAAGCGGGCCCGTCGTACCTCGTTGCGAAACGGCACCGTGACCATCGAGACCGTCGAGCACTGCCTGAGCGCCTGCTCGGCCATGGGCATCGACAATCTGGACATCGAACTCACCGGCGACGAGATTCCCGCAGGCGACGGCAGTTCGATGGTGTTTGTGGAAATGCTCCAGGAGGCCGGCAGCTGCGATCAGGATGCCGATCGCGAAGACTACGTCATCCCCGAGGTGATTCGGGTGACCGACGGCGACTCTGAGGTGCTCGCGCTACCGCCCCTCGATGCGGACTCCGGCGCGCTGGAAGTGTTCTACGATCTGGACTATGGTGACGACACGGTGATCGGTCGGCAAGTGCTGTCGGTGCGTATCACGCCGGAGTTCTTCGTCAGTGATATCGCCCCGGCACGGACTTTCGTCCTCGAATCCGAGGCGGATGCCCTCCGGCAGAGCGGACTCGGAAAGCACCTTTCCTATTCAGACATCGTTGTGTTTGGTTCCGACGGACCCATTCAGAATGCACTGCGCTACCCCAACGAATGCGTGCGGCACAAGATTCTCGACCTCGTGGGCGATCTTGCGTTGCTCGGTCAGCACGTCGTGGGTCGTGTTCACGCCCGCAAGAGCGGCCACGCGTTGAACCACGAGCTGGTGCGCGCCATTCGAAGGCAGATCGACGGGGCAGAAGCCGCCAAGGCGCTGCTCGAACCGCCCGTGCTCGACATCCATCGCGTGCAGCGCATCCTGCCGCATCGGTATCCGTTGCTCATGATCGACCGAGTCCTGAGGATCGAGGGCACCAAGCGCGCCGTCGGCGTCAAGAACGTTACGATCAACGAGCCGTATTTTCAGGGACACTACCCCGGCGATCCAATCATGCCGGGTGTACTCATTATCGAAGCGATGGCCCAGATCGGGGGGATTCTGCTGTCGCAGGAACTTGAGCATAAAGGCAAGATTGCCGTGCTGTTGAGTCTCGACAAGGTCAAGTTTCGCCGGGCCGTGCGACCCGGCGACCAACTCGTTCT
>JAJDDU010000217.1 GCA_029260155.1 Phycisphaerae bacterium
GCATACAGTGTCATCGCAAGCCTCCTTGTTCGTGTACCTGTTGTTCCGTTCAACGAACTAACAGGATACCGCTCGGAGGCTTGCTAGATGATTATCAGCCGCACCGTGGTTCTTGTCCAAAACGAAAGACTCAGTGACGCCCACGCGACCCGCAACTCCGATTCCTGGCTCAGGAACGGCGCATAGCTCTTGTTCGGACCATCCGCCTCCCACGACTGCAAGATGCGTGAGACGTTAGTCAGCGGCCGAAAACCGCCTCTGTGGGTTTGATAACGCCGGTTTCTGGCGTTCGAATCGGGGATGTGTTGCGCGTGTGTTGCGCCGGGCGGTCATGCGACACTCAACTTGGATGCCAGCGTTTCTGCAATCTGACGCGTGGAGTCCAGCTTGCGTTTGACGTAGTGCTTGGCCGTCACCTTCGAATCGGCATGGCCAAGGAAGCTGGCGACGTTGAACTCTGAGAACTGTTCATCGGCCGCATCAGTGCCGGCGCTGCTGCGCAGGTCCTTGATCCGAAAGAACGGAACCTGCGAACCATCGTCGAGCTTCGCACGGTCTCGAATTCGGTTGAACTCGCGATGGATGTTCCACTTGATGGCGCGAAACACCTGCGGTTCCTTCGGGACCTCGCGGCCACCGTCAACCATCTTCGGCGCTTCGTTGAGCATCCGCACGAGCAGATCCGCTGCGGACGGCACCAACGGCTGCAGCCGGACCTTCTTGGCTTTGGTCTTCGTCAAGCGGATGAACGCTCCGTCCAAATGGACACGCTCCCACTCCAGCTCAAGGATCTCGCCGCGGCGACAACCGGTCGTGGCGAGCAGATACAGAAACGCCTTCCACGTCGGCGTCGGAGAAGCGTCCAACACAGCCTGCTTCCACTCGTCAGGTACTTGGACTGGGTCCAATTCCTCGACGGACTCGAATCGAAAACGCTTGCCGGTGGGATTGCGTCGGATGTAGCGACGCTCCTCGGCCATGTTCAGCGCGTGTTTCAACCGTCGCAGTTTTCCGTTGATCGTGTGCGGTGAGAGCAGTTTTCCGCCAACGCCACCCTTCAGCAACCTCAGGCGCCGTTGGAATCCTTCGACCGTACCGAAGCCAACGGCGTGTGGTCCCGACGGATTGAACATCTCGCCGAACTGTTGCAGCGTGTGCCGCACCGCCGTCGCATGGTTCTTGCCGGGCATCATCGATACATGCTCGGTGATGAACTTGTCCCACGACACGTGGCTGATGTCCTCACTGATGCCCTGCTTCAGCTCCCATTGTTTCTGACGCCGATACTCGTACGCCACCTCCTTGTGCGGGCCGCAGGCATGCCCGCGATAGCGACCGTCCTGGAACCACCGGACGGTGTAGCAGATCTTGCCGGACGGGTTCCGGCGTTTCGTAATGTGAACCGCTGTTTCAATCATGAACTTGGTCCTCCAGAAAGTTGTCCCGCCCCCAACGGCTGATGCACGAAGGACCGGCGGGGGGGCTGTGCCGCTGAGGGACGGGGCGTTAGATTCTCGCATCGGTTTGACCGGTGCCCCGTGCAACATCTTCAACGTATCCCGTGGCCGCTACGCGTCAAGCGTTTACGTGCACGGCGTGGCCTCGATGCCGGCATGCGCGGGCTTGTCTGGGCGTTTAGGTATATTTGCCTCCGTCCCTATTGGCGAGTAGACGTACACGGTCCTGGCAGCGCATGAACGCGGCGGAAGGCGCGCCCGAGAAGTACGTCGGCAATGGCCTTGCCGATGGGATGGCCTGGACAAAGCTCTAGCCAGAAGAACTCGCCGACGGGATTGACCTCTAGAAAAACATAACGGTCGTCGGGCGTGACGATGATGTCGACCGCACCGTAATTGAGACCGAAGTGATCCATCAGACAGAGAACGCGTCGCTCGACGTCCGGGGGGAGATCGTACGCCTTCCATTGATCGAGGAAGGCATCGCCCTCTCGTCGCCAATCGACCTTGGCTCGCTCGGTAGATTGCGAATCGATGGCGGCGGTGAAGACGCGGTCGCCCACGACCGTAACGCGAAGTTCCAAACGCTTGGGCACCATGGCTTGAAACGTCATGGGGCAGAGGTGCAGGCTGTCGAGTTTCGCGAGGTTCTCCTGTTTGAGCGGAGTCGTGAAAACGACATTCTCTTTGCCGTCATCGTCGAAGATCGCGAAGGACGACAACATTTTGGCAACCGTTCCCGTTTCGTTGCTTTCGAAGAACGAACGCACCGCGTCCGGGTCGCTGGTGATAAGTGTGGCCGGTGTTTCCAGACCGACGTCTTGCGCGATCTGTAATTGCAACTGCTTGTTCCCAGCCAACCGAACCAGCGGGAGCGGGTCCATCACAAATGCGTCGAGGCTTGCGAGCAGCCCCTGCACCGTGGCTTGTATCTCGCGCGCCGAAGCGCGCCGGTATTGCTTGTCCATGGAGTCGGGCAGTTGGGCCCCGTAACGTGCCCGGCGATACCAGACAGCCGAAATCTGCGAGAGGTCGGTTTCAATCCCATCGCTTCGCAGGGTGAGGCGTCTGCCCGATCCATCTTGCCGAAGGTCGAGCGTCAATTCCGTCGGGAATCGGTCGGTGTCGAAGCGGACAGTCTGGCCGCCACGCGCTTCCACCGCCCGGGTAACGGAAGGGATGCAGTCGTTGTCGTCGCTCTTCGTAATGATCAGAACCGTCATGGTATCCCCTGCTGTCCTATGTCAAGAGTGCTTCCGCGAGCGCATCGGAAATTGGTACACCGATGTCGCGTTCGAGCATACCCCATTCGCCGGACGGGTTCACTTCCAGGAACACGTAAGCCCCATCGGGCGTTCGGATCAAGTCAATCGCACCGTACACAAGGTCCAGCGCGGCCATCAGCGATTGGATTCGTTCGACCGTGGCCTGTGGCAGTTCGTCGACGTGCCAGGAACATTCTCCGGGTGTGGCCGAACGCCAATCTGTTTGTCCGTCCTTCGATCGGGAGGCATCAATGCTGCCGACAAAGACCTCCCCAGCCACAAACACGACGCGCAATTCGCGGTCCTTCGGAATCCGCTCTTGGAAGACCATCGGGCAGTGACGCAGCGATTCAAGGTTAGAGAGATCCTCTCTCCGAACATCGCTCGTGCGGACAGAGAACGAGGCTTTTCCCATGGACGAAGACAGTGCCGTCAGCATCTTGGTCACGATCGCACCATCCTGCTCCGCATGAAACGCGCGAACCTCTTCGGGATCGTTCGTGATGAGCGTGTGAGGCACGCGAAGCCCCACGGCGTGCGCGTGGCGAAGCTGGCGTGCCTTGTTCGAAGCCGCGCGATTGTCCTCCAAGTGATTGACCCACCGAGCGGCGTGCAAGCCGTCAAGAAACGCATCGAACGCCGCCTGCGATTCCCGCAGGCAACCCGCTCGGAATCTCGGGTCGAGACGATCGTCAAGTTGCGGCACGCGGAGCTTTCGGTTCCACACGGCGCGAACATCCGAGCCGCAGACCTCGAGATCGTCAACTAGAATTCGATGTCCCGCGGCCATTTCGTTTAATCGCGCGACAAGTCGCAGCGTGGTCGGAAACAAATCGGTATCGATGCGAACCGGACACGCGCCACGCTTGCGAAGCGCGTCGGCGACACGATCAACGGTGTAATGGTCGTCGGTGTGGGTGAGGAGTAAGACTGTCTCGTTCGAGGCTTGCATCGTCTCCGGCGCATGGACGGAAGGCGTGGCGTGAATCCAGCCGCGACTTCGGGCTCGGTGGGAGAGTTTATCAAAAGAACCGGTGCGCGCCTCCGCTATGGGAAACGCGCACCGGCATTACCACTCAAGGTAACCGAGACCCACTCTAGATCTCGATGCCGCCATCCTCGTCGTCATCGGACGGCCATTTCATGGTGTGGAGGGGCGGGCCACCGCCACCACCGGGAGGGCCATTGCCATTGCCGGGACCGGCTTTCACGTCGGTCTTCACCTCGGGGAACTCTTGCCCCTCAAGGAACTGCGCAAAAAACGGAGTGTCCATTTTCTTCTCCTGATTGCTGATCCACAAACACCACTCGAACCGGCGAAAACCACCGGCCGGCATTGTCCCACAATGGGTTTGGTGTCGGCTCGCCTGAAATCCAGCTACGACGCCAACAATGCCGTGTCACTTTAGCCGATGACGAACGGCCAATCAAGAGGTATCTACGACCAACTTGGTACGAGTTTCAGGGCGACACCCGAGCGGTTGCTCTAAGGATGCGCAACGACAAGCAGCGTTGATGAGCGGCGTTCGACGCAGGCCACGCAGGTTTTGAGTGTTTCCGGGTCCAGAGCGGCGAAACTCTCGTCGAGAATGACCAACTCTGATCGCTGAAGCAACGCCCTGGCAACATAAACACGGCTTTTCTCGCCGTGGGAAAGCTGCCATCCGGTCTCTCCCACGAGTTGCCGCAGACCCGACGGCATCCGGTCGAGCAAATCCCCGAGGCCCAGTTCTCGGCAGATGGTTTCGGCGTCACGCAGGTCGCCGGGACGAGCGGGCCAGCGGCGCCCCATCAGCAGATTGAACGCAAGCGAACCCGTCAGGATGTGGTTTTCGTGGAATTGTGGCGCGGCGACAACACGCCGCCGCCACCCGCGAGCACCCAACGTCTTGCGGTCGACGCCGCGAAACAACAGGAGTCCCGATTCGGGAGTGCGAAGGCCGAACAGCAACGATGCGAGCGTTGATTTTCCGCTGCCGGATGGCCCTTCGAGCAAGATGCGGTCGCCTTTTCGCACGGTGAGATTGCAACCGGCGAGTACCGTAGTGCCGCGCCCGTCGTGACGAAAAACGAGATCATGCGCTTCTACCACGGCATCGCCGACTGCGTGTTCCGTCTGCAACGCGCCCGCAACGATGGCTTGGGCGGGGACGCCGGGGTCCGGTTCGTTCGCCGCAGCGTGGAACAGTGGAGCGACCTGCTCCCACGATATCGCGGCGTCGGTCAGGAATGAAAACGCACCGAAGAGCTTGCCAATGGCTCGAGCGCCGAGCAGCACGCCGCCGACGCCCACCGCCAGCGAGATGGGTGTGCCCCGTTCAGCAACGAGACTCGGCAGCAGGCCTGCAAACCCAACGATGACCCACCCCCTGCCCATGAGCGCGAAGAGGGACGTGGCCGTCCTGTCCATGTCCCGGGAAAGATCGGCGTAGCGGCCGAGCAGTTGATCCTCTCCGTCGTGCCATCGCGCCGGGCTTTGCTGCGCAATGCGCGTTCGATGTCCGACCATGCACTCGACCATGTGTTGGGTCATTTCAACACGCGCGCCGGTCCAGCGCCGTCGACGACGGTAAAACCGGGCTGCGAGAATCCCCATGAAGACAAGCCATCCCGAAAAGAGTAAGACATGCACCCACGGCGCGGGGCCTGCCGCCAGTACAAGAACCGCCGCCAGGATTTCGACGAGTCCCGCCAGCGCGAGGAACCCGCCGGAAATCGCGAGCGACTCGACCGCTTCGGACTCCATGACACGCCCCAGCAGTCGCCCGGCTCCGTCGAGACGAACACGCTGCGGATCGAGGCGGACCACGCCCACCAACAGTCTCTGCTTGAGCGCGCCGCCTGCGCAGTACGCCAGCCGTCCTTGCGCCCACGCGGCAGTCACGCGCAGCGGAACCAGCGTGACGAGCATCATCAGCCACGCGCTCATCCATCCGATTTCGAGTTGCCCCGTCAATGCGCCGCGCCCGATGAGCCACCACGATCCGATCGTCACCGCGTGCTGCACCGCATGGGCTGATACCAAAATGCCAAGGAAACCACCGGTACGCACCTGCCGAAGTTGCTGTAAGAACGAGACGCCCGGACCGAGCCGCAACAACCACCCGCCGGCGATCTCGGCTGCGCCGATTCTGTCGCGCAGGAGTGCGCGTCGGGCGGCAGACCGCCTTCGCGGCGGCACTTGCGCCTGATCGAGAAGAACATCCACTTCGCCGGTGTAGCTCGCTTCGAGTCGACGGCAGAGCAGGCCGCGAACGGCCTCAACAGGCACACGGCGCACCGTCAAGTCACTACCGAGCACGTCAAGGCTTCGTCGCCCCCTGCGGACGATCGGAAGCAGCCGAGGCTGGTCCTGGTCAATCACAAGCAGCAGCGCCGGCGCCATGCGTGCAACAAACGTCGTGAGGTCCGCGTAGGAAGCGCCGACCGCCTGCGACTCAAGACCGAGATGCTCGGCCACCATCTCCAGCCAGCTTCCGATCGCCTCCTGACCCGCGCGGGCAAGTTCGGCCGGGGGAGTGGGGAGTTCCGCGGCGCGCATGGGAAGACCCACGATGCGCCCGAGCGACTCAACCGCGTCGGCGATGCGCGTAATCGGCCAAAGATGCTCAGTCAGCTCGGGCATCAAGTGGACTCCGCATCGTGTTTGTCCATCACACGCCCCTCGTCCATCACCAGATTCCGCCATGCGATTCCGGACCAAACGCCCGAGCGGAGCACGGATTCAGCGTCGACCATCCTTCGGTAACGGGATTCGTCTCGCCGCAACAACTGGCTCGGCTCACCCGTCTCCACGACGCGCCCGTTGTCGACAACAACAACCCGACCGAACTCAGCCGCGTCGCCCACGTCGTGCGTAATGCATAAGATCGTCGCACCCGACCAGCATCGCCGGGCGCGATCGAGCAGCATCCGCCGATTCTTCCGGTCGAGGCCACGAAACGGTTCGTCGAGAATGACGAGTCCGGCGTTCCCGCGGAACATCCCACGGGCCAAGCGGATGCGTTGCCCCTCGCCGCC
>JAJDDU010000218.1 GCA_029260155.1 Phycisphaerae bacterium
CGAGCCCTTGAACTGGGCATAGTACATGTCGTCGACGCACTCGATGAAGCAGGTCGTCTGCAGCGTGTGGTCCGGATCCTTGGCCGTCAGGCACGTCCAGTTGTTCGGCGGTACCTCGAAGCACACCGAGCCGTGACCGGGAAGGTCGCCCGGCGCTCCAAACACGACTTCCGTCGAGACGATGACCGGATCGCCAGTAGCATCGCACATCGTCAGCTGGAAATCGATGCAACGCGTGATCGGATTGAGCGCGCTACCGCCAACCATCGTCGGAGACATCTCAACATCAATGCACAGCAGGTTCCGCCCGCTGTTGTGGAACTCGCGGTGACATGTTGAGGTTACACCACAGTTGTTGGTGTACGAACAGTCGACCACCGCCAGACCCGCCGGCAGCGTAGCCACCCCGCCGTCTAGCAAGTAGCTCACGTCCAGGCTTGCGGCCTGGTCGCACGTGCCGTCCGTGCAGCCGACCGGCGCACAAAAGCCGATGGCGCCAAACTCGACCGCGAGGTCATCAGGAATGCACTCACCAACGGCACAGTCCCCATCATCGTCACAAAGACCGCCCATGCCGCAGTCCAGGCCGTCGTCGCAGACATCGTAGAACGTCGCCGTGCATAGATCGTGACCCGTGCCAGTGGCTTCCGCGCAAGCATCCGACACCGAGATCGGATCACCCAGGTCGATCGTCGCCAGGACGGTGCCGCAGTCCGGGTTGCCGTCGAACCCATCCGGGCAAATCCACGCCGGCGGGCTGTTGTTGACATTGATGTCACCGACCTGGATGCCGCTGCCGTCCAGGCTACCACCGTCACAACTGGTGAGGGGCATTTCGCCGTCTGGGCCACTTACGAAACTCGGCGGGTTGTGGGGTCGAATGGTCACACCACCAGTTTTGCACTCGGCGATCGCCGTGAAGCTCAACCGCGCGACAGTGCCGCAGTTAAACGTGCCGTTGGCATCATTGCATACCGCGCCGAACGGCAGACTCAAGGCCAGGTCGATCGTCCCGGCGAGTTCGTCAACCAAGTTCACGAGCACCAACGACCAGCCGAGCTCGCCATCGGGATCAACCGCGATGTCCTTGAGCTCCAGGGAGGCCGAGTCGTAGGATAGGAAGAGCTGCGCACCGCAAGCCGGCTCGCTCGTCGAACCAAGCTCGATGTCCACGATGATCTTGTCGCCCAGCACGTAGCAGGCCTGATCGACACAAACACCGCCGTCCAGCGGGTTCTCGTTGTTGTCAATGCACGTCAGTATGCCGTCCGGAGCGGGACCGCAGTCCGAGTTGTTCGTGCACACTCCTCCGTTGGAGACATTGCCCGCGTTGCGGATGTCCAGACAGAGCGTGCCCGGATCGTTCAGGTTGAGGCAATCCATGCAGTCACAGAATCCGGCCACACAGCTCGCGGTCGCGCTGCCGCCGTCTTGGCAGTCAGCGTCGACCGTACAAGCATCGCCGTCTTCGGAATCATTGATGCACCCCGTACCCGGATCGCACGTATCGACAGTGCAGTCCGCGAAGTCGTTGCAGTCGAGGTCGTCGCTGCCGACGCAGGCGCCTGCTCCGTCGCACTCATCCGCCTGCGTGCAGACGCTGTTGTCGTCACAGCTAGACCCGACGGCCTTATCAACCAAGATACAACCGAGCACAGTGTCACAGCCATTGATCTGGCAGTGGTTGGCTGGCGGTCCGCCGCAATCGATGTCATGCTGGGGGTCGCCGGGCGGCAGCGAGTCGTTGCAAAACGCCCGACAACTGATGTCAATGCTCCCAGTGCCCGTCAAGCCAACGGTGCTACCAACGCGAATAAGGTACGAAGCACCTTGAGTGACAACGGCGCTCGCGGGCAGTCCGCAATCCAACTCGTCGCCGTCGGTCGGCGTGCAGCCGGCCGAGTAGATTCCGATGTTGGCGGCGGCCAAGCCCGAGGCCGACACAATCAAGTCGCCGGTGCATGTGGCCGTGTGGGCGAACCAAACATCGTTCTGGGAATTGCAGCCCGCGGGACCGTCGGTGATTGCGCACTGCGTGTTAAACGCGCTAGCACCGACGGGTGCCGTGAACGCATCCGTGCAATCGTCGTTGCCTGGGCCGACTTTGATGGTCAGGGAATGCAAGACCGGGTTTCCCCATAGGCCTGAGCCCGTGCTATCAGCGAATAGCGAGCCGCCCAGTGGAGGTTCCCCCGTATCGACGAGGTCCAGCACGAACGTGCCGCATGCGTCGGCGGACACGGTCATCGTCCATTCCTGCATGTAGTGCGGCACGCCTGTCGTTGGGCTGAACCCGTTGGGGAACGACGTGTACGAGACCGGAATCCCGAACGTGCTCGGGATGCTGCATATCTCGCCACCGGGGAACACCGTCGGAATCGGACCCGAGGAGATGCCGGCAAAGACCCAGTCGGCACGAGACGAGTCCACTTGCTGCGACCCGGCATCGTACAAGACCGTGCCCGAAGCACCGCCCGAGGCCTCGCATCGAACCGCAACCAGGTACGCACTCAAATCAGGCGTGCCCGCGGGTGGGTTGGCCCACGCCGAAATCTGCACGTTGGTACCCGGCGCCACGTTTAGCACATGGTTGCCCAGACTCTCCTCTCCATCCGGCGACATGTAGATGTCCTGCCCGAATGCGGTAGTGCCGAGCACTCCACACAGACATAGTGCCTTAATCACTCTCACGCCTCGCACTTTACGCCTCACACCGCCGGCGACGAAGTTCTGAGAAAGAGAATCAGCCTTGCACATGTCTTTGCTCCTGTGAATATTATGAACCGACAGTGTCTCCCGCAGGGAAAATGATCGCGGGTTCGTGACGCTTCAGACCGGAACTCGTCACCGCCCTACCTTCGCCTACACCGCTCAATCAACTCAGACGTGTGGCCGCCGGCCCTCAGCGATTCGTAGTCGGCCGTCGTGCCCACCCACTTCGCGCGGGGTCATGGTTCCTCGGCTCTGCTTGCATCCCGCATCGGTTAGTCCGCTAACTATAACTGATCGCCCGTGAGAACTCAAGGGAATAGCCTACCGGCCATAGATCGTGACGACCGCAGGATCCGTCCGCACGACTTCGATCTTGTCAATTAGCTCAGAACCGACCAGAAACGTCTGATCCTGATCGGCGTCGTCGTGCAGAATATCCACGACGAATGTGCCGGCCGCGTCGGGTGATGCCCGGTACGTGAAGGTGGCAAGATAGTCAATGCCTGCTTTTGCGACGCTTCCATTGAACAGCCCGGCGAGCATCTGTCCGTTCTCTACGTTGAACGCATCAAAGGCATTGTCAGTCGCTCCCGCGAAAACGAAGTCCTCGCGTTGCTCGATGGTGATATCCACCAGTTCAATAGAACCGGTGCGACCGCCGCTGACGCCGGCGTGCAGTTGGTAGGCCCACAATTGCAGGGCGGGTTCCCCCCGACTTGCGCGGACTGCGCGTCGCGTACCGCTCAGCGAATCGGCGGATGGAACCCGCCGTACGTCCGCGGTATTCATCATCACACGCACCGTGAATTCTTCCCCCGGTTCCACGTTGTCTCGGCCGGAGACTGCAGTCAGCGACACTGCGCCGACAACGTTCGGTTCAACCGGGGCCTCGGGCGACGGCCCGCAGGTGCAGCTGTTGTTGCCGGCGAAGCAAGTCAACGCGTGGAGTGCGTCCGCCAAGTTGCAAAATCCGTCCGGCGCGCAGTCACCGAGCGGACCTCCCGCATCGATGTTGATGGTGTCGCAGGTGTTGTTGCCGGCGAAGCAAGTCAGCGCGTGCAGCGCGTCGGCCAGGTTACAGAAGTCATCCGGCGGACACTCACCGAGCGCACGCCCCGTGTCAGAAGGATGGACGAGGCTGGTGGCCACGCACGTTCCGGCATCACACTCCCACCAAGTGCAGACGTCGTCGGTGGTGCCGTCGCCCAGGGGGTCAGCACAATCGGCGGCTGTGGTGCACGGGGGGGCCTCGCATTCATCGGGAACGCCGTTGGCGTTTCCATCCGCGCAATCGGTCAGGATTCCAGCCCAAGTTCCACTCATGCCCGTGCAGTCGGCATCCGTTTCGAGCGTGCATGATTGCCCAACGCAGCACGCGCCTTGAGGCGCCGGGCAAGTACCGTCGCACGTAGAAGGATCGCCTTGGAAGATACCGCCGGCGGCGGTGCAGGAAGTCTCGGCGATGTCATTGTCGCAAGTACCATCGGGGTTACAGCATGCGCCGACGGGAATGCCGGTGCAGTCGCCGGGGCATGCGGTGAACGCGCCGGCCCAGAGGCTGTTCGGAATTACGCCGCAGTCGGTCTGGACCAAGCTGAGACATCCACCGCCTGAAAGACAACACGCGCCATCGGGTTGTGGGCAGCTTCCGTTGCACGGAGCGTTGTTGCCCTGGTAGCTGCCGCCGCCGGCTGCGCAAACAGTGGGATCGACGTCAGTGGTGCAGGATCCGTCGGGGTCGCAGCAGGCTCCTGTGGGGAAGCACACCGTTGTTCCGCAATCGGTACCAGGGCCCTCCGTAAATCCGCCGGCGATGTTGCAATCGCTGAACGTGAGGTCTAGACAGCCTGACGGCATGAAGCAGCATGCTTCATTGCACGCCGCAGACGTGCAGTTGGACCCGTCCCCTTGATAGACGCCCCCTGCGGCGCCGCACGCTGCCGCAGTCGTGCCGTTGTTGCAAACGCCAAGTCCCTCGCAGCACGCCCCAGGCTGGGCGCCGCAGTCGACCACTGCGCGGATGACCCAGTCGCCCGGTACGAAGAAAGCGCACGAATTGAACCACCCAAAGGTGGCCTCGTCTATTGCGTTCCTATCAGCCTGGCAACCGTCTTGGTCATCGATCACACTGGGGCCGGTGGCGTCGTCCGGGTCGTTGAAGAACTTAAAGGACACGACAAACGTCTGCCCGTTGGTCACCGGAACGATCAGTGGTATGGTCTGGTTTTCATCCAGGTGGCGAAACTCGTTGAACACGCCGGGGGTCATGACGGGGCCCTCGAGAATGGCTAGCTGAGCGCCAGGCACGGGGAAGGAGCCCTCCGCGAAGACAGTGATCGAGTCTTCGAGTGACGGGAGTGCGCCTGGCAGCGTCGACAGCCAGAACACCTGTAAGGCAACGATGTTCCCATCGCACGGGGAGGTGAGCCAGACGGCGGCAGATTCACCGGGAACGAACCCGGCCTGGATACCGGCTGCGCCGCCCTTGATGAATGTGTCATTCTGCACCGTGACTTCGGCGGCGGGTGCGCGATGCGCGACTGATTGCAGAGTCAGCATCACTACGGCGCTGAGCGAAACACAAAGTGACCTATTGGACAGAAAACGCATCGGGGTTTCCTTTCAGTTGCTGGAATTGGCGAGGTCGCATTGCGATGATGGGAAACGGCCCGCCGCTTTAACCCGCTCCGATAATCCTCAGCGTACAGATACTGGGGAATCGAGGCAAGAGAAACCCGAATAATGCGAATGGCCCCGCGCGGACATCTGTCCGCGCGGGGCCGTGTGCGTTCTGCGATGCGTTTCTTGCTACGGGCGAGCGTTGTTCGTGCTCGCTCCGGACCACGCGCGCGTCGCCGGACCTATGCCGTTGATCAGTTGGCGATATGCCAGCAGATCGAACGGGGTCGTCAGCCCATTGCGGTCGATGTCGACGTAGTCCAACGCCGATCCACTGGCGGGCGTAAACAGCTCGTTAATGATCTGGCGGAAACGAAGGAGGTCAAACGGTGACACTTGGCCGGTCTGGTCGGAGTCCGTGGGCAGGAAGCCGATATCGACGCGGTCGGGCTCGTTGACACCGGGGCCTTGGTCGCCGAGGTTTTCGATCGGGTTGCCTGCGAGGTCTTCGACGCTCGCGATTACGGTAGACCATTCTTGAATGGTGATGATGCGACTCAGCGTGAGTCGGGCGGTCGTCTGATCGACCATTTCGAGTCCGGTGACCGTTGGCGGCGTCGCGCCGCCCGTCTCGGTGATGGTGAAGGCGGCTGCGGTCAGTTCGGATCCGCCGAGGTCGACGACCTGTTCGCTGAAGCCGATCACGATCTCGTCGAGCCCGCGGTTGATGTTGGCGCCGTCTGTGCTCTCGACCGCAGGATCGATGTATCCGCCGAAGCTGTGCTGGTGGAACGACGTGCCGGGCGTGCCGTGGACGATCTCGGGGCCGTCTTCGTCGAGACAGAGCGTTTGCGTGACGGTGAAGTTGTCGATGCCGGCTTCGGTGAGCGAGTTATTGGGATTGTCTGACGCGACAAATCGCACCTGCACCGTCGCGTTGGGCTCGACGAAGCCGCTAACGGTGAACGAGTGCGTCTGCCATTCGCTATCTGTGCCGAAGGTCGTGTCGACGGTAACCCAAGCGGTTCCGTTGTTGCTGACCTGTGTGGTCAAGCCATCCACATCGCCTCCTGAAAAAGGTTGAGAAAAGAGCCAGCGGGCGTAGCTAATCATCGCGTCGGATCCTTGCAGATCGATCGGTGGAGAGGTGAGGCTGGTGGGGCCGCCGTCGACATTTGAAGTAAGGGGGCTGCCGCTTGTGTGCTGCTGGGTGATGAAGCACATGGTTTCGTTTGCGGGTCCGCCGGCGTCGTCTTCGGGCTGGGCCTGGTCTCCACCGAATATCGTGCCCACGGGATTAACGCGTTCCCATTCGCCGTTCGTGAGGTCGAAGCTCTCGACCGTCCACCCGGGCGTCGCATCTTCAAACCGCTGATCGAGGGTAACTGTCGTGCCGAATACAGCCAGCGACGAGTACGTTGTATCCGGCGCGCCGGGCGGATCGGTGTAGGTCACTGCGTTTGAACCCACGGCGGAAACGTAGTATCGGATGACGGACGTGCACTCCGCACCCGGCAGGCTCATAACGTACGCGTCCTCCCCGGTCTCCGGCATAACCGTCTCGATGAAAGGCGCGCCGTCGATGGAGACGAACTGTTTGCCCGACCCCGGAGTGGGGTCAATTACCAGGCCCGCAACGCTGACGGGAATATTCGTGCTTGCGCCCGGCGGAACAACATCCGGCAGTCCTTCGGGGTAGGTGAAAATGAGCGTCTCCGGGGGAAGACTCGCCCATATCTGCGTACCGTTGCACGTGCCGACGAAAAGGTCCTTCCAGCCATCGCCCGTGAAATCGAAGATGGCTACGTCGTGCGTGCCGTTCGGCGTCCAAGGTGCAGTACCGCCCTGCTCCTGCAAAGTCACGCTGGGTACGTCGCCGAGATTTCGGTAGAGATGCGTGTTGTTGCCGCAGCTGGACAGGTCAACGTCGACGCTACAGATATACACATCATTGAACCCGTCATTGTCCAGATCAGCGATGAACGAGTTGCCGCCGAACTGGCTGTCGTTGCCGCTCTCGTACGTGAAAGGTCGCGTTTGAAAACTCGCGTTTTCGCTGCCCACCGCGCCCTGGTTCAGCATGTACTTATCCTGAACGTCGTCCGTGACAACGAGGTCAAGCCACTCGTCGTTGTTCAGGTTGCCGACCGTTACGTGATAGGGAGCAAGGCTGTAGACGGCTTCGATCCGATCGAAAAAGCCCGGATTGTCGGGGTCATTGCAGATGATCCCAACGTATTGCGGCGGGAACAAGGCGGTGTCTTTGACAATGTCCATTGCGCCGTCGTTGTTCATGTCTGCGATGGCGGTGGCCATGCCAAACGCGGACTCGGCCATCGTCGGCGTCAGCCGCTCCGTGGTGACGTCCTCGAAATGACCGTCGCCGGTATTGAGGAATAAGTTGTCGTCCAGATCGACGCCCAATGGCGGGTTGGGCCCCTGATCGTAATCCGTGAGGTAAAGGTCGTTGTCGCCGTCGTTGTCGATGTCGCCGGCTGCCACTGCGCAATACCTCGGTGCGTACGCGTTTCCGTTGTCCAGCATCAGGATCGTCGGGAACCGCTCTTCTTCGTAACGAAACCCCTGCCAGACGCCGCCGATCTCGCCAAGATTGATGTAGATGCGCGGATGCGAAATATGCTTCGGAGCGCCGTCGCTCAGCGTGGTGGCGGTGACGATGTCGAGCCAGTCATCGTCGTTGATGTAGGCCAGGGCAACGTCGCGATCGTTGGTCGGCGTGAGGAAGCCCATATCCCCAGGGACCGTCGCCTCGCTCACGTATTCCGCGGTGCGATCGACGAAGACGCCGTCCACTGCGTGGCCTTCACCCGTACCCTCCTGGAGGAACAGGACGTTTACCCTGCGGCCCAGCGTCGTGTAAATCTCCTTGCGGACGACGACCATATCGAGGTCGCCGTCGTGATCGACGTCGCCCCATGCGTAGTCCTTCTCAGCGGAATCGTTGGCCCCGAGTTGTGGATCGTCCGTGATGAGTCGCGTTGAGGTCTGATTGTCGAACTCGACCCAGCCGCCGCTACCCGCCATAGCCGGGCCTGCGAACACGGCACAGGACAAGACAAGACCCGTTGACGACCACAAAGACCGACGTAAAACACTGACGTACATGCTTTTCCTCCAAAAAGGAATGTAGAAGCCGCGTTCTGGAAGCCCGACCACACGCAGGACAATTCCCATCTTATCGCGCCCGTCCAGGCCACTGCAACATCAAATTCCCCGCAACCAGCGGGAGGATTCTAGTGACACAGTAATTCTCGAACAGGGAGTGCTGCTCGACGTCCAAGTCTTCGAGTGTCACATTGTGGCACGCAAGACGAGCACGATGCGTGCGTCATTGGCTAGGAGGCAGGCGAAGC
>JAJDDU010000219.1 GCA_029260155.1 Phycisphaerae bacterium
CATTGTCGCACAGCGCGATCACAGTGTGATGGACAATCTGGCCCTCTCTTTGCTTCTGGCGATGGCAGCCATCGCAACCGCGCCCGCAGCCACGCTAATAGTGTTGAAAGAATACGGGTCAATAGGTCGAATCACTGAGACCAGCCTCGGGCTGACCGTCCTGAACAACGTGGTTTGCATCCTCTTGTTCCACGCCACATTTCTGATCCTCGTCTCATTGCAGGTGATTCAGAGTGCAGCGCCGGCGGCCGATCACATCGTGGCTGCGTTGGCGACGACGGCACTCGGAAGCTTGGGGCTGGGATTAGTATGCGGAATGCTGCTGGGCATCCTCCACGCGAAACTGCCGGTAGCTGAAACGGTCCTTGTGTTCTTCGCGATGTTCCTGCTTCTCGGCTCGGGCGAGAAGTGGTTGCTCGACGCATATGGCCTGTCGTACAACTTCCTGCTGGCCGCCGCGGTAACGGGAGCAGTGTTCACAAACGTCGGAATCGACCCACAGAAACTCACCTCGGCCGTGCGCACCATGGGCTCGCCGATCCTCGCCGGGTTCTTCGTCATCGCCGGATATGGACTGCACATGGAAGACCTCGCCGACATGGGTTGGATCGGTGGGATGTACGTCCTCTGTCGTTTCTTCGGCAAGTCGATCGGGTGCAAACTCGGGCTCCGCTGGTCGAGCGGACTCGAAGGCGTAGACGGACGTCTCGGAAGCGCGATGCTGTGTCAAGCCGCCGTAGTCATCGGATTGGCATCATTCGTCGAGCGAAGCTGGGACAGCGAACTGGCCAAGCGATTCTCGACCGTGATCCTCGGCAGCGTCGTCGTTTTCGAGATGATCGGCCCCGTGTTCGTGAAACGCTGCGTCGTCTTCGGCGGAGAGGTTAAAGCCATCACCCTGCTCCGCCGCGTTGGGGCGCCGACCGAGGGCGCTTCCGTGTTGCGCATGACCTTGCAATCGCTGTTTCGCCTGTTCCGTCCCGCGGCATCAGCCGGCGGCGGCAAGACGGCCGCGATGTCGATCGAACACGTCATGCGTACCAACGTGCAGCTCATTCCCGCCTCCGCGACGTTCGACGACGTCTTGCATCTGATCGAGCGATCAACCTACAGCCACTTCCCCGTGGTCACCGACGAAGGCGAATTCGTAGGGGCCATTCACTTCAGTGACATTCGCAACATGATCTACGACCCGACGGTCCGCGATCTCGTGACCGCTGTGGACTTAGCCGACGCCGGCGCAACAGTCGTTCCCATGGACATGCCATTGCCCGAAGCCCTCGAAGTCTTAACCACCGCCGATGTCGGGGTCATCGCAGTCGTCGAACGCCAAGACAGCCGTCGCGTCGTAGGCGTCGCCGAACTGCGCGACATCCTAAAAGCCCTACACGTCTCACAGAAGACGGAGTAGCAGTGCCACTGCATGACCAATGGACTGTTCGCCCCTACTACGGCAGCGATGCGCCGGCCCATGGCTGCGTCGCGTTGCCCAATCCGTTGACCAACTGCCGAAACGCCAAAAGATCGAACGGACCGATGTCACCGCTTCGGTCGGTGTCGATAAACAACTCAATCGCGCCCTCAGACGGCGTGAAGATGTCGTTGACGATTTGACGAAACCGCAGCAGATCGAATGGCCCCACCGCGGCGTCCTGATCCGCGTCGCCAGGGAGAAATCCGTACGTCACAGAAAGAAGGGCCGCATTGCCCGCGGCGTCCTCGACATCGGCCGACACAGTCGTGTACTGCTGCACCGGCAGAACGCCGTCCAGTACAATCTCGACCGTCGGATTCGCCGACGCGTCGATCGATGCGATCGCCGGCCCTGCACCGCCCGTCACCGACACGCTAAACGCGCTCGCATCCAACGGCGTACCACCCACGCTCAGGACAGTGTCATCGAATGTCAGTGTAAAGCGATCGATCCCCTCGTTCAGTGTCACCCCATCGTCACTCTCCCGCCGCGGGTCGATGTAACCGTCGAATGGCTCAGCCAAGGCAATCGACGGCGGCGCAATATCCGCAATCGAGAAACTCTCGACCCACGTCCGCCACTCCGTGGCCAAGTACTCACCGTGCCCCCAGAAAAGCCCAGCGACAACAGGATCGGTCACCACCGCGGAGTAGTCTCCCCAGCGATTAGACTCAGTGGCCGACAGCGGACTTGTGCTCGCCTTGAGGGTCACCGACGGACGCATCACACCGAGCGGATCGTCCGCCAGACGCCCCGCATACGCCAGCGATATGAACTCCGTCGGGCTCGATCGCGAAAAGACCATGGCAGCGTTGTCGTTCGCGTCCGCCCAGATGCTTCCAAAGTAAGTGCGAATGCCGGACCCCAGATCAATCTCGCCCCACTGCACCAACTCCGGAAAACCACTCACCGGCCAACCGTTCACCCGAAACTGATACCATCGCTGCAACACGCGCGTCTGACCGACGTGGTGCGTCGCCCACAGCGACCCGTTTCGATACATGCAACTCCAGAAACGGGAATCGAACGTGTTGATTCGCGTGGTCGTACCACCACTCGGAGGATCCTCAGGCTGGCGGTAGAGTGGAACCGAGACCGTCGCCACATGCGTCTGCGGCGTGCCCAGCGGGTCAGACACCGCCCGGATGCGGACCGTGCTCTGGGCACCGGAGAGCAGCGACTCGATCATGTACTGCGCAGCCGGCGCGTCGTAGCTCGCAGCCAATCCAATCGAGAGAACATTGGGAATCACGACGCTGGTCGTCGTCGGCGTGTCTCCCGACAGCAGCGGGGCCTTTTCGACCATGTAGACAAGGTATCTGGTCGGTCCGAAGAAATCCGCCGTCAGGTAAACCGCCTCTTCGTCGGCTGCGATATTCGGCGAGTCGATCGCGTTGTTGCACGGCGGCGTCTCACAGGACTCCTCAAAAACGTCGAATCGGTACTTATGCCAAACGCCATTGGGATCGGAATCGTCCGACACCGCCAGCAAGAACTTCGGCCGATTGCCAGGCGCTCGCTCGTTCGCCATCACCATGAAGCGGCCCGAGTAGTGGTCGTAAATCGCCTCGGGATCGAAGACCAAGTGCGTCGCACCGATCTCCCCCCAAAACCCAAACGCATCTTCTATCTCATCCTGAAACGTCAGCGTCCCATCTTTGTCAAAGATCGCCACAGCGCCGTTGCCCACGATCACGATGTGGCCCGGCCCGACGGCCATGTGCGGATCGGGCGGGTTCCACGCAGTGTCCATCAACCCGAGAAACCCACTCCCCCCAGCCTCCGCCGCCGCGATCGCGTCGCGATCCATCGTCACCGCTCGCGGCGCATACGTCGGAACCTCGTGCGGAGCAGCACCCATCGCCTCGACCTCGGCAACCGTGCCCGCAACCGTCGGAACCTCCGGGATTACGAGCCCCTTCGGTATCAAGAATGTCACGTTAGCGCCACTCTTGTCTCCCATCCCGGCATTGCCCGACCACGCAACCGCGAGCCGGCCATCATCACCGTACGCAACCCGGCTCGCGCCACTGGCAGGATTGATCTTCTGGTCACCCTCGACCGCGCCGGTCACTCGAAATACATCGCTGCGCCGCGTACCGTGCGCATCGAACACGCACGCATACAGCCCCGTACTGTTCTCCCGATCGGGATAGCTACTCCAACACACAACATGGTCGCCGTTTGCGCGCGTCGCGATGGCCACGCCCGTCGTGTTGCCAAAGCTCTTCTGGTCGACCCGCTCAACGCGCGATGTCGGCGCACCCTTTTGATCAAATCGCCGAATGGAAACGGCGTAGCGTTCACCAACAAGCGTCGCCCACGCAACGCAAGAAACACCGTTCTCAGCCACAGCGACGGACGGCTCGACATGCACGGAGTCGTTCGTTCCGCTGATCGCGAACTCCGGTCCCAGAACCCCCGACGACGCGTCGAACCGACGACCCACGATGCGACCCCGGCGTTCCCACGCAGCCACAAACGACCCGTCGCGCGAAGTGTCAACCGATGGCACTCTATCGACAGCGTCCACCCGCGATGTCAGACGAAACGGCTCGTCAAGCGGCCGGCCGTCCCGAGCAACCCGCCGCGCGTACACGCTACGCCCGCCCGCGTCCTCGTCGGAAGTCCAGACCGCCAACACCCCGCCGCCCGGAATCGCAGCCACCGAGATTTCGCCCTGATGCCCGCGCCCCGACGTATTGACCGAAATCTCCGGAGTCATCGGGCGCAGCGACGCATCGAAACGCCGCGCGAACACGCCGCCACGGTCACCGTCCTGCCCGAAAGACTTCCACGCAAACCACACGCCGGATGCGTCGATCGCGATCACGGGCTGAGTCTGGGCACCCGGCGCGTAGGCGTTGACGCGAACCTCTCCGCCAACACGACGCCCGAGCGCGTCAAAAAGCTGCGCGTAAATCCCGTAGTTGCCAGCCTCCTGACGCCGGCTGTGCCACGCCACGACACTCCTGCCGTCGGCGCCGTACGCCACCGTCACCCCATCCTGCGTACTTCCGGTGAAACTGTTCGCTTGAATATCGTTCTGCGCAAAACGAACGCCGCCGATGTTCAAAGATCGCCCAACGGACACAGCCGGCGCACTGCACCCGCCCATCAGAATCACAGCGGCTGCGGCGACGCAGCCAATCGACACTCTCAAAAACCGGTGCATCAAAACTCCCCTCACAAAGGCACCCTCAGCCAGTGATTATTACGCGCAAGACCCCACCAGAGTACCGCAATTCCTCATTCTCGGACTTGACCGATCAAGAAAGGAAGCCAAAACGGCGTGACCCGGTCCTAACACTCAGATATGACGAGCAGTCTAAAGCCCCGCTGAGACAGTTCCGCTCTCCACGGCGTCACCCGGAATGCGACTCCGCAACACTTCTCGCAACGTCTCGAATTGAACCGCCATGGCGCTACCTGGAAAGCGATGCGCGATCTGCTCCCCAACGCCCAACGCTCCAGCGAAATCGCCCGCATGAACGGCATCTCGGAACGCCGTACGCAATTGATCGGCAGCCGACACAAACGCAACGGGCTCGAGCAGGTGCTCTTCCTCGTCCTCTACATCGCCTGCATCCAGATCGAGCGGCTCTATACCGAGAGGCGCGATGCGGGGGAATGCGTCCGTCGTTGTACACGCTGCGACCAGCGGCGCGGGATCGCCCGGGCCCATGGCCGACAAGTCCGTCAACGGGCCGAGTTGCTCCAACAGAGCTTCCATGGCATCCGCGCGACGACGAATGTCGTTGACCGCCTTTGTGTTGGCATCGACGATCGCCGCCATCTGCGTCACGCAGTGCATCCCGATCCCCAGACCAATCGAGCCCCAAACCACGCCCGCCGAAATCAGCGCGTCAAACACCTCACGCCGCAACGCCGACGCGAACACAAACCACAGACCCGCAAGAGCGAACCCACCAAAGAACACATAGATGGCCCACTGCGCTCGCCGCAGCCAAGCCGCCGAAATCCCAAGCTCGAACACGAATCTTTCCCTCGCTACTCGTCCCGCTCCGATGGCCGGACATCGATCTGCACGAAACCCGGACCCGTAGGTGCGGACAGCGCCGCACGATCAGGTCGCGGAAAATCAGATAGCTCGCTACTAACCGGAATCGTCGACTCCAGCCACACACACTCCGCGAGCGTCTTGATGCGCGCCTTACCCAAGCCGGCTGGAATCAGAACCGTGTCGCCACGACCGAACGGTTCAGTCCCCCGACCGTCTTCGTATTGAATCTCGCCCCGCCCCTCAAGCACCATCCACACCATGAACTCACCGGTCGGGATGTCCTGCTCAATGCCCTCGACCATGCGAACCAGCTCGATCAAGAACGAATCACACCGCACCAACTGAGTCACCGTGGTCCACACGCTGGCAACATGCGACCGCTCCTGCACACCACCGTCGTCGGGACCAAAATTAATGCACTCCAGCGCCTCTGAGATGTGCAGCGCCCGCCCGATTCCCGTGCTCGCATCCACCCGATCCCAGTCATAGACGCGAAACGTCGTATCCGACGGCGTTTGCACCTCAGCCACAACCACCCCGGCCCCCAACGCGTGAATCGTACCGCTCGGCAGATAGTAACACTGCCCCCGCTTGACCGAAATATGTCGCAGCGTCTCCGCCGCCTTCCCCTGCTCGACCGCCTCAGCGAACGAC
Source organism: Phycisphaerae bacterium (assembly GCA_029260155.1). GTDB lineage: Bacteria > Planctomycetota > Phycisphaerae > UBA1845 > UBA1845 > OFTM285. The sequence goes on from JAJDDU010000219.1 coordinate 6,153, forward strand.
TCCGGTGTCACACCATCCACGAAACCTCGGTAGATCGCCCCGTCCGGCTCGGCGTGCAACACGTACCACGCCTCATTCTTAACCCGAACGGTTCCGCCCAGACGCTTGGCCATCGCCTCATCCGGGTGAACCTGAACGCTCAGATGATCCTGGGCGTCCAAATACTTGATCAGCAACGGAAAACGCCCCTCGAACAGGCTGGCCCGCCCGAGGAGGTCTGTCCCCCAAGCCTTGACCAGCCCACCTAGCGTCGTCCCCTTCGCAGGCCCGGAGCGTACCACCGATTGGCCCTCGTCCAGGTCCGCTACCTCCCACGATTCCCCGATGGCCTCATCCGGCGGAAGCTGCTTGCCCGCCACCGACTCCAGACGCCGACCACCCCAAATCTTGGGCTTGTAAATCGGATCAAACACAACGGGGCATACTTGCATAGCCTAGTTCCTCCAAGACGCCCGCACATTCTAAGTCCCCCACCCCCGTTCCGCCAGACCGCGCACGAAACCGACAGGCGACGGTGTACAGGTTCAGCGGGAATCGGACAATCCGCCCGTTGTGTCACGCAACTTCCGCGTGCACGCGCGCCCGGCGGACCACGACGGTTACTCGCGAGAAGTGCCAGACAATGACACTGGCAAACAGAAGTTGCGTAGCAAGTCGCTCAAGCCCCCCTCCGCCAGCGCCTGCTGTTGCCAACCAAGTGGCAGTTGACCGTGGCACGTGCAGTTTCTCCACAAGCTCTCGTCTCGAAAGGATTAGGCCGTACAGGCCCCGAGCCTGTGACCCGCTGAATATGAGTCAGCGGAACGAATCCACAACCCCTGAAAACACAACGCGTTACGACGGCGACGCATCCACCCTCAGCTGTACCGCCAACAGTTGCGACGATTCCGAGCTTGACGCGGTGATCGCGGCATGGCCGGACCTACCGGATGCGGTGCGCGCCGGCATTCTCGCCATGGTCCGGGCGTCGGCGGGTGACCAATCGTAACGCGCTCGGCCAGAGTGCCACACTCCGACACACGCCGCACATCGCCACGCGCAAGCTACGCCCTGCAGGTGTCCAATCACACCAACGGCTGCGTTGCGTCGCTTGGCGGGCGTTTCTGAGCAATTGGCGTTGGCAACGCTACGGCGCTGTCCAAACCGGCTCTCCCGATTCGTCCCACAAGCAGAGGACGGTTCACCCCCGCATACGTGAGGGCTGCCGTGAAAAGAGATGCCCAAGACGTCTCACGTTGTGTCCACGCTCCGGGTACAATCGTGCCGCCGTTTCGGCTCTAGGCCGATTCGGCGGGCGATGTTCAGGTGCTATCGGATATCTGTCGCTTGGCCCCGGTTCGAGTCCAGATAGGAACATAGCGAATGTCAGGCTTATTTGATGGAACATCGCTGGAGCGTCCCGTCACCTGCGAGGTGTGCGAAAAACCAATGAACCAGTGCACCTGCCCACGCGGCGAATCGGGCGGAGTCGTGCAACCCAAGGACCAGCCCGCCCGCGTTGGTCGTGAAAAACGCCGCAAGGGCAAGACCGTGACCGTCATCACCGGGCTCAGCCCCGTTGCATCAAACCTGGACGCCATCTGTGCGCGACTGAAAACAGCCTGCGCTGCTGGGGGCACGATCACCGATGGGAGAATCGAAATCCAGGGTGATCACCGCGAACGAGCCATGGCGATTCTTCGAGACCTCGGATACCCCGCAAAACTGAGCGGCGGATAGGCGACGCTACGCGACCGATCGAGACGAAGGCCCCAACCCGGACGCCGTTACGCCTCACCGCGACCAACGCGCGGGATCAGACACTCGCCGTACTTCACGATGATATGCTCGGCTGTCAGATACCCGGCGTGCATGGCGTCGACGTCGATGGTGTCGGGCGTCGTATCGGCGGCGGCGTCCATCCCAACGAACTGCGGAGCCAACGCGGTACCGGCAACAACCGCCAGCACCATGCACGCGATGGTCAACGCCATGACGTACCAATCGAGGCGGGCGACGCGGTCGGTCAAGTCGGTGGTGGAATCGGGCATAGTGAAGACTCATGATTGGCCGGTTCGGGGCATATTACCGGTTTCCCAGGCGGCTGGGACCTTGGCGATTGAATCGTGCGGCCGGATTGGGTAAACTGAATACCGAAGCGGCGGGACACGTTAAGCCCGTAGGACATCACAGGACTTAAGGGATGACGCTGGATGCACACTCGAAGACTGACGGTGTTATTGGCTTTCGCGACTGGGCTGGTTCTGCTCGAGGCTTCGTCGCCGGTGTGGGCGGACGACTTCGATGGCGACGGTGTCCCGGACGCCCTCGACGTCTGCTGCAACACGCCGATGGATGTTCCCGTCGACACGCAGGGACGACCCCTCGGGGACATCGATCTCGATTGCGACGTCGACCTACTCGATTTCAGTCAGTTGATGGACAGCTTCACCGGGCTGCTCGACCCCTGCGTCAACGAATGTGCGGAGGGGATCGACGATTGCGCCGCCGACGCGACGTGCACGGATATGCCGGAGGGATTCGATTGCGCGTGCAATGACGGCTTTGAGGGCGACGGGTTCACTTGCACTGATATCGATGAGTGCGAGGACTATCCCTGCGGTCCCCACGGAGATTGCATCAACGAGGAGGGCTCATACTACTGCGACTGTGATCCCGGATTCGAGGATCAGGACGGCGAGTGTGTCGACATCAACGAGTGTGCGGTCACGCCCGACATCTGTGGTCCAAACGCGTCCTGCGCCAACCAGTCAGGTTCCCATTCATGTAACTGCTGGACCGATTACTCGGATTGCGACGCCGTTCCCGGATGCGAGGTCGATCATGGTA
>JAJDDU010000220.1 GCA_029260155.1 Phycisphaerae bacterium
TCCAACGCGTTGAGTTGCTCGAGCTGCGCCGCAGCCTCTTCGTCTCGGTGCAAACGGAACAGGCAAACAGCCATTCCGTATCGGCCGATCGGCGCCTTCGCGTGCCCGGCATGTTCGGAAAGGAAGTCGCGATACTCCTCGACCGCCAGATCGTACATGCCTCGATTGAGCAACCCGTTGCCGCTGTGCAGGGCACGCAGCTCATTCCCGGCGCCGCGTTCCGCGGTCTCCGTGCCCGCAAACGCGGGGACGATCCAGATGCCGACCGGGACAATGACGCGGAACGCCGCAGACAGATGACGCATCACGACTCCTTTTCGATCCAATCGATGCGCGCAACCCGCCCCCACGGAACCGAACCGCGAGTGCGAGAGCGCGGCAACACCGCCGATTTCAACCCTGGAGACTACTCGTTCGATGAACGCTCTTCGGCGGCTGTCGCCTGCATCTCGAGCGTCTTGACACTCGCCGCCAAGAATGCGCGAGCAACTTCTTCCAACGCGGATGGGTCCGACTCTGCATCGGGAGTATCGGCTTCCGCCGTCGGCCGCGCTTTCGCACGCTCAGCCGATTTCAATGCCTTGGCGTAATCCGCTGCTGCGCGGGAATGCGTACTTGTTGTGTCGGACCGGTCCACGCGATCGCGCTTCTGCGACGGCTCGATCAGGCGAAGGAACGCGCTGAAAACGGACTGCTCAAGGGCGTTGCCCTGCACTTCGATGCTATCGCCTTGTGGCGTGACGAAGATCGGCACATCATCACGGACCATCAACGCGCTCAGCGCGTCGAGCTTGCCCTGCGAAAGACGATACGTCTTGTGCTCGGTGTGGCCCTTGTCTCCGATCATGCTGACAAACGCCTGAAACGCTGCGTGCTGCTTGGGAGTTGCCTGTACTTCGATACCCTCATCCTTGGGCCGAACGTAAATGGGAACATCCGAGCGCACCATCAGCGTCGCGAGCGCCTCACGCTGACCCGCAGGGACGCGGTACATTCGCCATCCCGTCGATCCGGAATCGCTTTCAACGCCGCGGTAGCGGAGTGCGTTCGGAAACTTCGGCGCCTTGGGCGCCTTCGGTGCTTTTGGTGCCCTTGGAGCCTTCGGCGCCTTCGGGGCGCGACCCACGTGCGTCCGTAGCTGTTTTCGCGCCGGCGGTGCGGACTGAGCATCTGAAAGACCATCTCGAATCAAGTCGATCTGGTCGGCCATGCGATCAATCTGCCGCTCGAGTTGCTTGAGACGCTTGGATAGGTTCTTCTTGGTCCTCAGGTCGACTGCCCCAGTGTCGCCGACCAGAAGAGGTTCGCCGAGCACTGTGTACAGGAGCGAGGGTTCTGCAGGCTCGGCAGAGGGAACCGCAACGCTGCGACCGTGTTCGAGATGCCTCGTGTACGTGTTCGCGCCTTCCGGCTGAGGAGCATCCGGCGCGGGCACGAAGAAATACGACTCCGAGCCCACGGCAACCGTCGACTTTTTGCACTCCGACGAGCACTTCGATTTGCATTCGTGTGTGTGTTTCGTCTTGCACACCGTGGGGGCTTTGCCCTTCGGGCACGAGATAGCGGGCGTAGCCACCCATCCCGCGACGGCAAGACACAGCACCAAAGTCATCCCGGACATCGAGAGTCTCGGCTTCTGCGATTCAGTCATCACCATCTTAAGTCTCCTTGCAAAGCGCCCCGCACGCCCGCTCGTCATGCCAATGCCGATCGGCACCACGCTATGCGGGGGGCGGCTGAGATACTGTTTCGTCTTTAGTAACGTTTCCGCGTAGACGCGACGTCGACGCGGAAACAACCACGTCACCCACGCATCACAACAGAATTCAGCTTCTTCGTTGATTCGTCTGCGGACCCACCACACGAGCGGGTTCCACCAGTACACCGCACACACCGTCAGTTGCAGCCAGTTTACCCAGTGATCGCGACGGCGGACGTGTGCCAACTCGTGACACACCACGGCGCGCCGGCCGTCCTCGTCCAACTCCGACCACAACTGCTCGGGCAGAACGATGCACACCCGCCGGCCGCACAACACCATCGGAGATACCCGACGGCGAACCATCATCGCTTCAGGCGCACGCTTCATGCCCATTGCTTCGGCGCACTCACCGACCAGATTCGCGACAGATGGAGGCGCCGGATACGCTCGTCGAAGGCGCCCGCAGAAGACAGCGATGCAAATCGCCGCGTAACCCGCGCAAACCGCCACGCCCGAAAACCACACGCTCACCGGAATCGGCGAAATCGCTCCAACCGCATCGCGGACGGCTACCCAACCGCTCATCCACTCGCGCAATGTCTCCGAACCGCGGGATTCATCCCGCGCGGGTGGAATCCCGCGGCTCGGAGCAGCGAGCGCAGGACCATTCGCAGCCGCCGACACGTCGTCGTCAGTTTTCGCAAGAGCGTCTGCGACACGATTCTCGTGAATCGGCTCCGCGCTTAGAACCTGCTCGGTGGCTTGAGCAACAAGAACGTCCAGCCGGCGCGCATCAATGGGCGGAGCCGACCGCTTCGGAGCGGGCGACGCCGCCACAGGCAATGGGGCCGTCGAATACACCGTCTCGTCTCGCGGCGCCGGGCGCGAGAGAGGCGTTCTTGCGATTCTCCGGTCACGCGCGGGCACGCCCGAAAACGCAAGTTCCGTTTCATCGGGAACCGGCGCGACGCGCGTTTGCCGTTCAGGTCGAGCCCGGCGCGGACCGGAGGCCAAAGGAGGCGTAGAAACTCGCGCTGAATGCTCCGAGCCGCGGGATTCATCCCGTGCGAACATCCGTGTCGTCGGCCGCGCGACCGCTTGCAGATCGCCAGGCATCGTGTCTATTGGTACCTCGTCAACGGAGCCGACGGCTGAAACCAACCCGGAAATCAGATCGGACGTCGGGAGCGCCGACGCGGCCGCGTACCACAGAAGCGTAACCAGCCAAAGCGCGTGACGCGTGGACGGTCGGCAGGGCACCCATCGGCAGACTCCGGCGACGAGCAGCACGAGGGGAATCGCCGCAAGTGCGTTACGCCACAAGGCCTGAAATATCAGGGCGATCCAGTCTTCCATCCCCGGCGCTCCGTTAAGACTTTGACCCGTCGTCTGAAGTATCCAACTCGTCGATCATCTGCTGGAGAGATTTAATCTCGTCTTCGCTGAAACTGCCGGAGCGAATCAGTTGCAACACCAGCGGCGCTGCCGCTCCGTCATACAACTGGCTCACAAGCGACTTGATGCGCGACTTGCGGACCCGGTCGCGAGACAACGTCGCCCGGAACACATACGCCAGCCCCGACTTGTCGCTGGCCACAAACCCCTTCTGCTCCAGCCGTGTGAGCAGCGTCTGCACCGTCGTGTAAGCCACGTTCCGCCCGCGTTCGTGCAAATGTGTCAACACATCCCGCACGGGCGAAGGCCCTTTTTCCCACAACGCCTTGAGTATCTGAAACTCGGCGCTTCCCAATTCGTATTCGCGTTTCGCCATGATGTATTCGAGCACTCCGCTGTTCCTACTACACGTGTCGGAGAGAGCCTACTACAACTGTCGGACACCGTCAACGAAAAACCTGTCTGGATTTGTAAGCCCACGTCAGATTCGGCAAGCGCAGTGCCTGGAATCGATCGAAGTGGTTCGTAAGTTGGCCTCGCGTCCAGAGTTGCCGTGATGTGAGTCCGGTCGGAAGTGGATGCGTCGTCTTGCGGGCGTCAGCTCGTTTATCGTTGGGAAACCGAGTCTACAAACCGAAGCAATCGCCGCATGGTCTTGGTTCCCACGGTTTCCGGATCTGCGCCGAAGCGCAACTGGCAGACCATGCCGTGACGTAGGAACGGCGACTCGGCCAACCCGGTGTCGACTGTGATCTCAAAGTACGGCTGAGCAGCTTCGGCGGTCTCCGGATTCACCGCGACGCTTCCTCCTCCGAGGTGGGTCAACGCTTCACTGGTGATCGTGCGTGAGGCCGCGGGTGTGATGGCTGTGATGTGTCCGCGGATGGACTCTCCCGGGCGCGCCAGAGATCTGATCTCTACTGAGTCGCCGATCCCAGGGATCGAGGAGGCCATCTCATCTTCGGCGAGGATTGCTCGAACCTGCCATGTGCCGGACGCAACGCTTGCTACGGGGTCGCCTTCTTGAAGGAACCTCCCAAAGTCCGTGGTTCGTAGGCAATCGGTGATCGCTCCCGGTGTCTCCGCCCTGACCGTTAGGTCGGCTTCATCACGGCGTCTTCGCTCCTGCTCATCTCGGAGCACGCTGAGTTGCTCCTGTTCCTGCTTTGCCATCGCGGGATCATCAACCTCGAAGACGCGGTGCCGTATGCTGGAGGCCTCGATCACAGCCGAAACCTCCGCCATGCGTTCGGCGAGTGTCTCGTTTTCCAGTTCGGCCAGGATGTCGCCTGGCGCGACGCGATCACCAAGTCGCATGGGAATGGATCGGATGAACCCGGCCACGCGTGTGCGGATCACGTAATCGTCGGTACGTTCGAACACCCCGTCCGCCCGAACCGAGGACGGGACCGGGATCAGTAGAACCATGCCCGGCGCGCCGATCAACAGCAATGTGCTGAGGACCACCGCCCGTCTTCTCACAGGTGCCGTCTCATCGGACCGCCACAGGTAGCGCGTTAGTCGCACCAGCATACCGAACACGGTACTGCCGAAGAGAAGCCCAGCCAGTCCCAGCCCCACGCCCGGGATCTTATAGGCGACGACGGCGGCGATTCCGATGATGATCGACACCCGGTAAATCGACGCCGCGATTCCGAAGCTCAGTAGGAAGGCGCGCAAGCGAAATCCGACGACGGGCGCGGTATCACGTAACGACAAAAAGATCCGCTTGGCCACGCCGGCAGTGAACTTCGCGGACCGTGCCCGGAGGTTCGGAATCTCAAGCAGATCGCTAAGCACGTAGTAGCCGTCGAAACGCATGAGCGGGTTGATGTTGAAGAATGCGGTTACCACGCTCGCCAGGACTATGACGTTATAGGCCAGATCGTGCAGCCTACCGGGCTCGGTCATGGACCACAGCAGAACAGCCAGCGCCGCGAGGATACTCTCCACATACATGCCGGCCAGGCAGACGATAACCCGGTCCCGCCTTCGGGTGAAGCCCCAACACGCGGTCGCATCGACATAGGCGCAAGGTGTGAACATGATGAGGTAGGCGCCCATTTCCGGGACGTATCCCCCGAACCGCTTCGTGGCGTAGGCGTGTCCGAATTCGTGAAAGAGCTTCAACACGATGAGCGTCAACCACATCATGGGCAGGTTCTGGGGCAGCAGGACGCCCTGGATCGGCTGGATCAGTTCGTGAAAGCTCTTGAACGCGACAAAGCCTGCGACGGCGACGAGGCACACCCACAAGCAGAAGAACCAGCGGCTGAAGACGTGTTTCCCGTAATGCAGCGTTCTTTCGAGAAACCTGTCCGGGTTGACGAGCGGGATCTGTAGAAAAAGGAACCCGGTTACCTTCTGCTTGAGTTTCAGCTTTTTCTGGCGGACGTAGCGGCGATAGAGCAGTTTATCATCGGAGAAGGGTAGACTCAGAAATCCCAACTGATGGAGTCGAAACACGAAATGGTAGAATCTCTCTTCATCTTCCTGCGCGAGGGTATGGTGCGCGACGAGTTCCTCGAAAACCTCTTGCAACTCGCGGCGACGATCAATGGCCACGAATATGGTGTAGTCCGCCGGGTCGAAGCGGTGGTTCTGGAGGGTCATGGGATCGGTCACCACGTAGGCCGGCTCGCCTCTGAAGAGATGCCGTGTTACCGAGAGATCCTGACGCGTTCCGACACGCACGTTTCGCAGTCGATCGGCGTAGGAACTCGGTAGTTGAGCGTTGGTGCTTGGCGCTGTCGTCGCTGTCATAACCAGAGCTTCAGGCGAACGTAATCGACGATTCGGTGGATTCCGACCCACCATACGGCGCGACGGCCTACGTGGATTCTGGCCACGCCCTCCATGCCCGGATGTATCCATCGCTCCGAAAGGTCAGCCGTTGCCTCCACCACACACGCGTTGCCGCGCTCGCGAATCTCGGTCTGCGGACGGATGCGCGAAATGCGGAGAGACCGTGCCAACTCGGGACGGGCGCTGGGTGCGAACGTGCCGGTCAGGTCGACGGCAAGATCGTCGGCGTCGGACTCGGGTACAGCCAACTCAACGACCAAGCTGTCCGGCGGTGCGATTTCAAAAAGCGGATCCCCCAGCGCGACAACACTACCGATTCGTTTTCGTAGGTTTCCGGAGACCACGACGCCATCAATCGGCGCCCGCAGCGTGCATCGCTCGATTTTCGTCTCAATGATCGCGAGACGGGCCTGGGAGAGCTTCTGACTGGCCGAAGCGAGCTGGAAGTTGACCGGATCGTCCTCGGCCATGGCGAGGTCCTTTTCCAGTTCGTGGACGTTCAGCTCGGCGCTGAGTTCCATCCAACTCTGCCGGAGATCGCGCTGATCAAACAGGCAGAGAACGTCGCCGCGCTTGACCAGATCACCCTGCAGTACACTGGCTCCCGCCAACATCGCATCGAAGGGCGCCGTGATGTGCCTCGTTTCTTTCGGCATGATCACGCACGGCACCGCGAGATCGTAATCAACCTTCCCAAACGTGATCCACGATACGGCGGCGACAAGCATCAGAACCAGGATCTTGCGCCCGGTCCGCCCTTTCGACATGACGCCTTTGACAGCGGCGGTGACGCCGTCGGTGCCGTGACGCACCAGGCCCCGGTTGGCATCGCGCAAGAGGAGAAGCGCGGAGGCAAACGGCTCTACGTGCGTGCGGATCTGTTCGATCTGTTCTTGGGTGAACGGCCGGTCCGCCGATCTGCGGAGGCTGAGAATCGCGGCGGGCTTTCCCCGTGCGTGCAGTGGAATGGAGGCTACCGCGTCTCCATTGACCGCGACGCGCCATTGGCTGTGCAAGCGAAAGACTGATCCGGCCTCGTCTCCAGTCCATGCGTTTTCGTCAGCGCACGCCATGACCCGGTCGATGTCGAGGCATTCTTCCATGGCCGCCTCCATGGCCCGCACGCCCGTGCTCCGCAAGGTGACGTGGTCGAGCCCGGAGATGGAGAGAATCTTAACGCGCCGGCGCACGGCCAAGCCCAGCGCAACCTGCTCACAGCCGAGTTTGTTTCGCAGATTGTTCGTGACGGCGAAGGCGAACTCGTCCGCCGTTTCGCAGGCCCCGGCGTGCGTCATCGCCTGGGTCGCGTCGTCGGATGCTGCAGGGCGATCGCGCTGGGTGGGCCTTGTCTGGCCGGAGTAGGAGGCGTAGCACGCGAGGGCCTCGAGGAACATCAGTTTTCGGGATGCGTCGAGCGACCCCCCGCGTCCGACGATGAGGGCGATGGCTCCGATGGGCTCGTGCGAAGTGTCGAACAACGTGGCCGCGAGCAAGGCGACCTTGGCTTCGCCATCCTTGGAATCGAGAAGGCGGGCCCTGCTGCCGGTTTGGGCGATTGACTCCGTTAGGAACTGTTGAACACCCCGCATCCAAAACCGGCCGTTTTCGTGGTCGGCATGAAACTCGTGTTCGATGACTTCAGATTCGTGCCGGGCTGAGACAGCCGCGCACGGACTCGCCAGCGCGGTGGCGATAATCCGCATGACGTCGGAGTAGTAGCCATGGCGTGAATGCGCCGATCCGCTGAGGGCGGCGAGTTGGGCGTAGGCGCCGCCTTCGGCCGGCTTGTCGCTGTCAGGCGACGCATTGGAGACCGTGGTTGTTTCGGTCGTAGTCATGGGTGGAAAGACGCTCTCCTTCGCGTGGGCCTACGTTTTCGCTGACCTAGCGGCTGAGCCGAGGTTGTTCGGCAAGCTAATCGTTGAGAAGAAACGGAAACCGCACTCGAATGCGTCCTCCCGCACAAGGTAGGCGCGAACGCACCGGGCAAACGTGGTCGGCAGGTCGATCTTGGCGCGTTCGAACTCAAGCCGGTAGACGTCACCGACCTTCGCCGGAAGGGGCAGGAGCAATCCACAACCGCTTTCCGAGATGTCGCCCGTGACACCCTTGACCTTGAAATCGCGCAGCTCGCTGGTGTTGGCCGAACGCATGCTGGCGCCGGCCTTGACCATGATGCGAAAGTGATCACGCCTCGCCCTAATCTCATCCGGCGTGTTCCGTTCCAACTCTTCGAAGAATTCAAACGCCTCGTTCTTGTCGTTCGCATCCATTTCGTTGTTGAGGCCATCAAACATGCAAATGTTCCTCCCGGCGACTCGCAGGCGCCCTACTCCTCTTCGGATTCCGTTCGTGGCTGATTGACTGGGGAACCGCCTGTGACCGACTGAACGTGTCGGGCCTTTGCTTCGGGCAACGGTGCGGCGAAGTTCACCCAGACCTTCAGTCCTGAAATCCAACCGCTGTCACGGTTGTCGACTCGCAGCTTCACTCGGAAAGTCTGACTGGCTGGGTCGAGGACTGGGCTGGCGAAAACCACCTCGGCGGTTTTCGGTATCCAGCGCGTGTCCGCAGGCCGGACCCCCACGCGGCTGCCAACTCGGATGGCGCGGGCCGCGTCCAAAGGGCAGTCGACGTAAACGTCCAGGAAGTCCAGAGCGACGATGCGAAGGATGTCCTCCGCTTCCTGGACGGTCTCGCCGGGATCCTTGAATGTCCGGGTGACAAATCCGGTGAATGGCGCCCGCAATCGCAATCTCTCCAGAAGCAGGCGTTGGAACTCGTGGTCACGCACGGCCTGATCGTGGTCGAACATGGCCTCTTCGTACTTGAGGCGCGTCGTGTCGGCCTCCGCCTGGGCGTCGCGCACTTCCTTGTTGCTCGCACTGTCGCCTCCGCTCAGCCTGCGAATACGCTCAAGATCCTTGGAGGCTTGGCCCATTTTCACGGCGGCCGACTCGATGGCGATGCGCGATTTCGCCTCCGCCTCCGCCTTCTCCGTTCGGACCCGTTGGACCTCGTCGTCCAGCACGACCAGCAGCGCACCTCGCTCGACGAGTTGTCCCTCGGACACGATGAACTCAGTGACACGGGCGGCTTGCGCAGAGGCAAGGGTCGCCTCTTGATGAGGTCGGGTGAATCCGGTGACCTCGCCGAGCGCTGTCAGGCGAGCGGTTGTCTCCCGGTCAGGCTTCGTGTCTCCAGACGGATCGCCGCACGCAGTTTGGGCGCTCGCGCAGATCCACGCACAAAGAAGAACAGACAGCATCGGCCAATGACTCGTAGTAGAGCCAACGCGCATAGCGATCACCCCAACATCTGGAGGCGCGGAGATTCATGACGCATGCAACGATGCGTAAACCTACTCCGGACTAGGCATCGGCGTTTCTGGACTGGGGGGTAAGCGCCCCCCTGCTATCGGCGGACCTTGCGCCGGTTTGGGTCCGGTAACCGCTCGCCGGACGCGTGGCTCGCGGGTTTTCAGAATCCTCGTACCAAGCCCCAGGCCAGGGCAGAGACGGGTGCATCCCAGCCTCCCCTGGGAGTCCGCCAGTCCTGGGCTATCGCACAAGATACTGGACCACCTCGTCCGTCGGGTGGCATGCACACGCTTGCGTGGGCATGAGTCCTGCCGGTTCCGCTTGGCACGCTCGCCCAGGATCGGGGATTGTCCAAATCACGCTGAACCAGTCCAGTCTGGGTTTTGGAAACCGCACTCCGAACATGTTAATGAAGGCGACCCCCGCAAATCGTATCCACAGGCGATACAGCAACCACGTTTGTGGCGGGACCGACGCACTGCAAGCGGCCGCACGACCGTGACACCCGTAAGCACACCGAACGCGGCAAGCAGAGAGACCAAGGGCATCCTCATCGCCGCGTAGGCGGGCGTAGACTCCCAAGACGGCAAGAAAGTACGCAACCCCTGTAGCTCTGGCGACCCGAGACTGGCGATGCTGAAGAATGCCCCATTGTAAGACGTAAGATTGTCAGAGTAATACTGAACGAAACAGTCACCGCCTCGCCAAAGCGAAATCCCTATCAGCCAGTCAGCCTCGTGCGCATAGCCCATCGCGATGCTCGCACTGCTGCCACGCCCCACGACATAGGGGGCTGCCGCCACCATTCCTGTTAGCAGACATCCGCAGAGCGCTGCACGCCCCAGGCATGAGATGTGCAGGACCGGTCGTCTCGCTTTCGTCACATCCAAGGCTCGTCTTCCAGGCCTAATTCTGCAAATACCGCCCCCACCGAGGGATTCC
>JAJDDU010000023.1 GCA_029260155.1 Phycisphaerae bacterium
GAGATGATCATCGCGTGGGCCCCCCAACGATGCATCTCCCTCAAGAGCCCCAACGTCACGTGCGCGCGAAGCCCCTGAATGTCGAAATAAGCGTACTCCACCGTCGGGCGGTAGTAGAACATCAGAAGCACGCCGGTCACCACCTCGACCAAGAATAGGAAGAACGTCAACCCGCCCATGCACCACGTAAACGAAAGACGAATACCGCTCCTGCGGATCGCGATGGGATGCAAATGCAGAAAGACGTTGCTCAGGATCGCCATGGCCCGCGTGCGGCGGTCTCGCGGAACGCCGTGACGAAACACGCTGCCCCAGACTTGACCGCCTCGGACCCAATCACCAAATCGGCTGAACACACTCATGAATATCTACCCAACACCACGCCCCGCCCGACAGATCGCCGGATCGCCCCCAACGCGCTCGGGGGACAAAGACGCCATCGATGCTAAACCTCAACAAAACACTCAGGGTTGTCCCATTCGCCCTTTTCGTACTGGAATTTCTTGCTGCGGTCCACCACGACAAGACCGTCCAAGACCGAGATGCGAAACCGCTCCAAGGGTCGCGGCGCAGGGCCTTCGAAGTTAATGCCGTTAGGACGAAAACCGCTGCCGTGACACGGACATTTGAACTTGCGGTCGTTCGGAAGCCAACTCGGAATGCAGCCCAGATGCGTGCAGATGATATTGAGCGCCGCGATGCGGTCCTCAAGCCTGATGATCCAGAACCCCAGCGGCTTGGTAGAGTTGTTCACACTACCGATCGGCATTGTCGCGTACACTTCCAATGGCGCGATTCGAACATTCGGGTCTTCCTCCTCAGAGACGTTCGGCATCATGAACCGTTGAAACGCCAGTCCCGAAACCGCCGTCGTCCCGGCCACCGACATCCAGCCAACGCCACACGCAGAACTCGCCAAGAGTCCGCGACGACTCACACCATCCTTCGCCTTAGCGCTCTTGGTGGCGGCCATCACCTTGGCCTGACGGGCGTCCGGCGGAAGCTCAGACGCAGACTTGTTACGCAACGACCGCAGCGCAGGCGTGGCTGCTTCGTCCGAACCTGCCACACCAGCCGCCCCGCCACGCGTGGTCGCAGCTCGCAGCAACGCCTGAATCGCAGGGTCAGGGTCGCCCGCAGCAGACACCTTCGGTGCCTTCGCAGGCGCTTTCGCAGCCGAAGCACTCTTCGTCTGCGGCTCCGCTGACTTCTCAGCAGCAGCAACCGGCGATGGTTTCGCCGCAGGCGCAGCCGCCGCAACTTCCGCCCCAGCCGCCGGCGCTCCGCCGCCGACAGTCTCGAACTTAATCACATCGACCGGACACTCTTCCGCAGCCTCTTGGATGGACGCCGTCAGCGGCTTCGTGAATTCGACGTTCAACGCCTCCGGACGAATCACGCACGAATCGTCCGTCACCTCGAACACCGTCGGGCACGCCGTCTCGCAGGCGTCGCAGACGATGCAACCGTCCTCAATCCAGACCTTGATAACTTGCTCTTTTGTCGCCATCACAACCCAACCCTACAAGTGTGGCACCGGTTATAAACCGGTGTACCCACAGGTTACGAACCTGTGCTACACGCGCGCCGAACCGCACTCTTGACCGCCGGCGATTCATCCTCTTCCAACGCCCGAATCCGCGACCGCACGTCCACGTCCTCCAATTCCGAAGAAGCCTCCACCGCAGCCACGAGATACCGAACAATCGCGTTCGGATCCAGGGGATACTCGCCCCCGCCCGCCACGCGAAACTTCACATCTTCCTCCCAGTATTGGCGCGACAGCATATCGAGCAGCGTCGACTTGCCACGGTCGCTTCCCAGCCGCGCCAACCCCAGCGCCGCATTCCACCGAACCTCACGATCAGCATCAGAATACACCCGCCCGAGCGCCTCGATCGCCTCCGAGTCAGTTCGATCCGCAACCGCCGAAACCGCGACGCAAGCAACCGTTCGCACTACGGAATCAACATCCTCCAGCGCGGCGATCAGCCGCGGCAACGCTTCGTGCGTCTCGGGAACTTCTCGCAAAGCAGCGAGCGCAGTCAAAGCCTCGCGCCGAGTCCCCCGATCGCCGTCACCCAAAACAGCCACAATCGGTCCGACCGCCTCCGCAGCGCCTGTTCGCGAGAGAGCCTGTATCACGAAACACATTTGCTTGCGACCCATTTCCGACAGACCATCAGAATCCGCCGACAAGCGCCCCAGCAAGGCCGACAACCGCGACACAACCGTCTCAAGCTCCTCGGCCGTCAGCTCCGTATCCTTCTTGCGAAGACGCAGCGCCAACTCGCGACCCACCTGCCAAACTTCTTTTTCGTTGGGCAGCAACACACCGGCTGTCCGCTCCCCAACCTGGCCCTCCAGCACATCCAACAAACTCGATATCGAACGCGCCCGATCCGTCGTGATCGACCCGAAAAGCACTACCACCAGAACCGCGCTGCCAACAATGACACTGATGATGACCAATGGAACGACAAACAGCTTCGCCATCACCGCCGGAGTCAGCAACCCGTCATCCAGCGGGGGCAATGCGCTGTCGGCACCGTCGGCCAGCGTAGATTCGCCTTGTTCGGTAGACATCACAGCGGTAGGAACCGAAGTTTCAACCCGATCGTCCAAACACCCACCCGCAGCCCGTGAAAAACATCAAAAAGCCCGACGCAGAAGCTGCAAGCAAACCTGGCGGTACCCGGTCGCCAGCCTGCGGACATTAAAATAGGAAAGCATTGTTAAAATACCCGGCCCATTTGTCAACGGTTGCACCACGCATTTTGAGCGTCACGAGATCCCAGATGACGGGATCCACTCCAAACGACCGCCTCCCACCGGCGGCAAGCGAAACAGCGCGCCGCTAGGCCGCATACTGAAGCTCGCGGGTAGCACACCCCCGGTGTCCCCGTCGCACTGCATCCGAACATCATCTCCCGAAGAAACATGTAACGTATTGCTGCGCAAATAGATAACGCCGTTTCGTTCCGCATGGCGCCCCGCGAGAACACGCCCCGCATGGGCAAGCAGCTCGCGACGCGACGAGCACGGCAGGACGCAGATGTCCAACAAACCGTCATCCGCAATCGCATCGCGCAGCACGCGAAGCCCCAGCGCGTAGCACGGCATCACCCCCACGAACACAAGACCGCGACCATCAAAAACCGTTCCACCATCCACCTCGACGCGAATCCGGGGAAACGAGTAGTCCAGCAACGTCGCCCACAACGGGCCGACATAGCTCCATCGCGAAATCGGCCCCCGACGCCGAGCCGCCATTCGAGCCACCACCTCCCCGTCCCAGCCGATCCCCGTCATCATCAGAAACAACCGGTCATTGACCACGCCAACATCCTGAGCCCGATCGCCCCCCGACAACACCGTAGCCAAAACACCCCCAGGATCGCGACCCATACCCAATTCCCGCGCGAGAAGATTCTCCGTCCCACCCGGAATGACCACCACCGGAACCGAACGCCCGATCAACCCCGCCACAACCTCGCAGACCGTCCCGTCACCCCCAACTGCGATGATCACATCGCTCTCATCAGCTGCCCGCTCGGCCAGCGCCGTCGCGTCCCCGCTCGCCTTCGTGTGCTGCACATCCAGATCGCATCCTTCGCGACGCAGCAGAGCGGTCACCGCCGAAACGGTCTGTCCGGCAACCCCCTTACCCGCCACCGGGTTAACGATCATCACCACACGCATCTTGCTCACATCAATACCACTCCGCAGGTGGGGGACTGCATCACGCCACACCATTCGCACCGCGACACGGAATGCGTTACACTACCACCGGTCCCACGGAACGCTACAACAATGTCAGCAGATACCAATCACACCCCCAACTCCGACGAGATCGACGAAGACGAGGAACCGCAACACCTCGTAACCGTCGAGATACGCAAGCGTCAACCCGGTCGCCGTTTGGACAAGTTCCTGCGCGGAAAGTTCCCGCGCATGTCGCGGACCATGCTCCAAAGGCTCATCAAGGACGGCGGGATCACCATCAACAAGATGCCCACAAAAGCCAGCTACGAGCCGGCAGAAGGCGACATCGTCGAAGTCCTCATCCCCCCGCCTCCGCCCACCGACGTCATCGCAGAAGACATCCCCATCGAAATCATCTACGAAGACGACCACATGCTCGCCATCAACAAGCACACCGGGATCATCTGCCACCCCGCCCGCTACAGCCAAACCGGGACCATCGTAAACGGCTTGGCCCACTACGCAACGCTCAGCCACGGCGAAGACCCATTCCGCCCCGGCATCGTCCACCGACTCGACAAGAACACCACCGGCGTCATGCTCGTGGCCAAGTGCGACGAAGCCCATTGGCGACTGTCGCTTCAGTTCGAGCGACGAACCATTCAGAAAACATACTTGGCCATCGTCGAAGGCCGTGTCAAACTCGACGGCGACATCATCGACAAACCCGTCGCCGCCCATCCACAAATCAAGGACCGCGTAGCCGTCCCCGATCGCGACATTAAAGGTGTCGCCTTCAAACACGCTGTCACGCGCTATCAAGTCCGCGAGCGATTCAAGGGTTTTTCGCTGGTCGAAATGTACCCCAAGACAGGCAGAACGCATCAACTGCGCGTACACATGAAGAGCATCGGCAACCCCATGATCGGCGACTCCCTCTACGGCGGCCACTTTTTCAGCGAGCACGACATCGCAGGCGACGGCTCAACAGAACCGCTCATCGTCTACCAGTGCTTGCACGCTCGCCGAATTGAATTCCGCCACCCCATCAAGGAGATCCCCTTGACCGTCGAAGCCCCCATCCCCCCGCAATTCCAAAAAATCCTCGACCTCCTCCGCACCCACCGCGCCAATTGAGTTTATTCGAGAGTCGCAGATTGCGAATCGCGCAAGACCGAGAATTCTAACGCTTTCGCCGGCATGTTCAGCACAGTGTACAGCTCCACCAACTCCGCCAACGCGCGATCGCGCTGCGTAGCGGGAGCATAGTCGCCTTCAGACAACAGGGAGAACCCCTCAAGCAGCAGTGGCTCTGCCTCACGCGGCCGATCCATCTTCAGCAGTGCACTACCATGCGACACGCAGGCAATACCTTCCGACCAGGCATTGGGCGGCGCCTGCGCACGACGAATCTCCAGCCCTTCACTCAGAAGCGGAACAGCCTCCTCCATTCGCTCGTGCTCCGTGAGGAATTCCCCCAAGCGAACGAGCGAATCCGCAACGCACGGCGCGTCCGCTGCAAAGGCCTCACGGCGAGCGGCAAGCGTGTCACGCAGTCTGTCTTCAGCCGCCTCCACATCGCCGAGTTCCCGGTAGTAGGAAACGAGTTTCTTCTCGAAGTTGTCACGATCTGTTGATCCACTCACGGGCGCAGCAGCAAGCAATTGCTCAAGCGTCGCGACAGCCGCCTCCACATCACCAGCATCGTGATATGCCAGCGCCAACCAGTAATCGTCCGGACGATAAGCGTCCGGGACGAGCGAGCTCGCTTCCTCCGCGACGGAAACCGCCAACTCCGCGTCGCGCAACCCCTCGAACGGAGTCGTCAACAGCGCCCGGGCATATTCATACTTGGGCCTCGGGGAACGCACACCGACCTCTGCGGCAAGGCGACGTCGCAGCAGTAGCTCCTCGGCCAGCGGTCGGGCTTCGTCCTCCTCGCCGAGCGCGAAGAGGCATCGCACCAGACTCCGCAACGGCCACAGCGTATGAACTTGTCCCGCACCGACCCTTCGTGAAATCACATCGTAGGCAATACGAAGCCCCGGCACTGCCTCCCGCATGTAGCCAAGCTTAACGTACATATTCGACAAACACGTCAGTGCCGTCGCCGTCGCCACGTCATCCGCGCCGTAGATCCGTGTGCGCGCATCCAGCAGTTGCCCAAAAACCTCGATCGCCTCCGCGTTCCGTTCCAAACGCCGCAATACGCTGGCGTGATACTGCATCGCTGTCATCACAATCGGGTCATCCGCGCCCAACACCGCTCGACCCGTTTCGATGATCTCGCGGTACAATGACTCCGCCTCATCGACACGTTGCGAGGTCCGAAGGAGCAACGCAATCTGCATCGCCGCATTCAATGTCGCCGAGTGATCCGCGCCATAATAACGAACATGCATCTCGTACCGCTTGCGAAACAGAAATTCCGCTTCATTGAGTTTTCCCCGATCCATGATGTTCCACGCCAACATCCCCATCGCGGAAATTGTCTGCGGATGTTCGGAACCATGAAGCCGCTCACACTGCGCCAGGATTTGCCGCGCCTGGTCCTCTGCCTCATCGGCGCGACCGAGCGATCGCAAGCCCGGGTCAACAACCTTGATCCACGCGGCAATCGTTGTAGCGTCGTCGTCGCCGAGATACCGGCGGCACAGTTCAAGCGTCTCCAGATCAAAGCGAATCGCCTCGTCCCGCCGCTGCGCCCGCCAGAGGGCGCCCGAGTAGGCCATTCGCGTCGCCAACGTCAACCGGTCCGCCTCACCAAACGTCGCGCGGCACACCGCAGAATTGCGCGTCGCCAAGGCCTCGGACTCGTTCAGCAACTCCGGAGTCCCCAGTGTCGACACGAGTGCCATGCGTGTCCGAATCGTGTCACGATGTGCTTCACCGAGCAGACGCGCTTGAATCGCCTCGGCTTCACGGAGCATCTCCCGCGCCGTCGGCGTCTCGTCCAGACTGTGATACACCTGACCGAGCATCGAAAGCAACGACGCGCGAACGATCGGTTGATCCTCGAACGCACTCCGCACCGAACGCGCACCATCTCCGAGGATCTCTCGAACCGTCGGCTCCCGTCCACGCGATACCGATGGATTCATGGACCCAAACAGCTTCTGCGTGAGAAAACTCTGGACCGCGCGTGTCGTCGTCGCCTGACGTTCCGACTCGTGATACAACCCGCTCATTCGAATCGCGACGCCCACAACCCCCAGCGCAAGCATCACCGAAAACGCGAAACCGATCCGATGGCGCCGGATGAACTTGCGGCCAAGATAGCCCAGACTCGGAGGTCGCGCAGTGATCGGCTGATGCGAAAGGAATCGCTCGATATCTTCCGAAACCGCCATCGCGCTCTGATACCGTTCGTCCGGCCTCTTGGCCAAACACTTGAGCACGATCGTCTCGATCTCGCCGTCGATTTCCTTGCGGAGTCTTGAAGGCTTGACGGGGTCGGCTTCCAATATCCGATCAAAAACATCACGCAGCTTGCCGGCGACTTCGTACGGGAAGCGGCCCGTCAGCATCTGGTAGAGCACCACACCCAACGAATACACATCTGTTCGAAGATCAATCTGCCCCGGCGTGCCCTCCGCCTGCTCAGGACTTGACCACGGAAGCGAACCGACGAACTGGCCGGTGATAGTCATCGCCCTCGCCGGGACCCCTTCGTCGTGATCCGCATCGAACTTGGCCAGCCCGAAGTCCAGAACGTGGGGCTCGCCGTACTCATCAACGCGAATGTTGCTCGGTTTGTGATCACGATGAATGATCCCCCGAAGGTGCGCGGCACTGACAGCCTCGCAGATCTTCGCAAACAGGACAAGCGCTGCGTCAATCGTTCGGCAATGACCGACGACATATTCATCGAGCGCACACCCCGCGACGTAGTCCATCACGAAGTAGTGACTCCCCATCGCCGTACCGCTGTCGTGAATGGTCACGATGTTGGGATGCTTGAGCTGCGCGAGGATACGCACCTCTCGGTCAAACCGCCCTTTATCGCGCGGACCGAGGAACGGACCCTCACGCACGACCTTGATCGCCACCACCCGCCTCGTGGCCTTCTGCACCGCGCGGTAGACCACGCCCTGCCCGCCCCGGTGAATCTCCTCGAACACTTCGTACCCCGGAAGCGAATCGGCGAGAATCAAACCAAACGCGTCCGCCCCATCGTCATCGTCGAGGTGGTGTCGACCGACGACCGTGGCGTGGGCCCGTTGCTCAGCTCGTTCGATCCGTCGAAGTGCCCGAAGCCTATCACCCAGTTCGGGCATCAGACCGGGGTGGATATCGATCACGTCGTGATCGTCAATCGCCTCGCCGAGATCGTGACGGCGGATGACGTCCTCAACGACCTGCGCAATCCGGCCGCGCTTCGACGAACCGAAGTGACCGGCCATAGACGTGCGACCGCGTTCCATCACAGAATCCTCTGCATCCGACACGAAACCGGACCCGAGTCGCTGCCCGAGTCACTCCAGACTCACGGCGATTCGTCCGATTCGTCACCCAGCGTTGTGCGATAGGCCAATGCCTCGCCCGGCAAGCCCCACGATTCGTAAAGTTCGATCAAGCCCTCCACCGCCTGCCGTGTGGCGGGATGGTCGGGACCGCGACCATCGAGCAAGAGGGCATGACCGGCCAACAACTGTGTTTCGGCTTCCGCATAGCGTTCCGAGGCGGTCAAGCACCGCCCCAGCAGACACCTCGGACGCGCCGTACGGGCATCGTCTTCGGAATACGCATTGCTATAAATCGAGATCGCCTCGCGCACGAACGGCTCCGCTTCGTCAGGTCGATCCTGCGCCAAGAGCGTCCTGCCCAAGCCGATCAGCGGATAGGGTAGATCCGTGTGTGCGTCACCGAGCGAGTTTCGGAGTATCTCGATCGAGTCGCGATACATCGGTTCGGCTTCGTCATACCGTTGCTGGTCGTACAACACTCCCGCCAAGTTGTTGACGCTCTGCGCGTACGACGGGCTACCCTGCCCCACAACCCTGCTCTTCATGGCCAACGCCTCACGGTCCAATTGCTCGGCGGCGGCGTAGTCACTCTTCCGGCGCAGCACGTACGCCAGATTGTTCAGGCAAGTGGCGATATCTTTGTGTTCCTCCCCCAGGGTCACATGGAAGATGTCCAGCGCGTCGCGGTACAGCTGCTCCGCTTCGTCAAGGTGGCCTTGATGCTGGAGGATCAGACCCAGGTTGCGAAGGCACTGCGCGGTGCGCCAGTGGTCGTTGCCCAGTTCGGCGCGACGCAAATCAAGCGCTTCACGCATCAAAGTCTCCGCGGCCGGCGGATCGCCCTGCTGTATCCGAAGCCACGCGCGGTCAACCAGCGTATCGGCCAACCCCAACGGGTACTCATCCGCCATAGGCCGCTGGATGACCAGAGCCTCGTCCAACAGACCTTCCGCTTCGTCGAACAAGGCGAGGTGCGTGTACACCCGACCCATCGTGTCCATGAGTCTCCCTTGAATCCGGGGCTGATCTCGAAGATCGGTCCGGATCCGCTCGGCGCCGCGATCAAGGACTTCGCGCGCCGTAACACTGTTGGCAGTGGCCTCGCTCGGATTGGACACTTCGAACAAGCCCACGAGGAAGTCAGTCACCTCCCTCGCGGTATTCGCATCCGTTTGGGCCTCCCGCTCCGCGTCCAACGCACGCACCAGGTTGGCCCCAGCGGCGCGGTAGAGAACGGTCATCCAGACCGCAAAACCCAACGTCAGAACGAACAGCGAGAAAAACAACGCCACAGGCAGCTTGTGACGCGAAACCAGCTTCCGAAGCTGATAGGCTGCGCTGGGCGGATGAGCAAGAATCGGTTGATGCGCCAAGTAACGCCGAACGTCCTCGCCAATCGACGCCGCACTCTGGTACCTCTCGTCCGGCCGCTTGGCCAAACACTTGAGCACGATCGTCTCGACCTCGCCGTCGATTTCCTTGCGAAGCCGTGAAGGCTTGACAGGGGCGGCCTCCAGAATCCGATGGAGCACGTCGCGCATCTTGCCGGCGACCGCGTACGGGAAGCGACCCGTCAGCATCTGGTAGAGCACCACGCCCAACGAATAAACGTCGGTACGTGGATCGATCTGCCCCGGCGTACCGTCCGCCTGTTCCGGGCTGGCCCACGGGAGTGAACCGACGAATTGGCCGGTCAAGGTCATGGCCCGCGCACTGCTTCCCTCGTCGTGCTCCGCGTCGAACTTGGCCAGCCCGAAATCCAGAACGTGGGGCTCGTCGTGCTCATCGACGCGGATGTTGCTCGGTTTGAGATCACGATGGATGATCCCGCGCAGGTGCGCGCTGCTGACTGCATCGCAGATCCTTGCAAACAGACGAAGTGTCTCGTCGACCGTCCCGCAACGACCGACGACGTATTCATCAAGAGCACACCCCGCGATGTAGTCCATCACGAAGTAGTGATGCCCCATCGCCGTACCGCTGTCGTGAATGGCAACGATGTTGGGATGCTCGAGTTGCGCGAGGATTCGCACCTCTCGGTCAAAGCGCCCCTTGTCGCGCGGACCGAAGAAAACACCCCCGCGCATGACCTTGATGGCCACCACCCGCTTCGTGGCCTTCTGCACCGCGCGGTAGACAACGCCCTGCCCGCCCCGGTGAATCTCCTCGAACACTTCGTACCCAGGAAGCGAATCGGCGAGCTTCGACCCAAACGCGTCCGTCCCAACGTCATCGTCGAGGTGGTGGCGACCGACAACCGTGCTGTGGGCCCGTTGCTCGGCTCGTTCGATCCGTCGAAGTGCCCGAAGCCTGTCACCCAGTTCGGGCATCAGACCGGGGTAGATATCGATCACGTCGAGATCGTCAATCGCCTCGCCGAGATCGCGACGGCGGATGACGTCCTCAACGACCTGCGCAATCCGGTCGCGCTTCGACGACCCGTAGTGCCCGGCCATTGACGTGCGACCGCGTTCCATCACAGAATCCTCTGCATCCAACACAGAACCGCCGACGGCCCCTACTTACCTAACAACAAATACGCCCGTTGTACCCGCGCTGAATGGTGAAAATCACGGTGGGCCCGTCGTACTCATGAATCGCGACGCACTGCCAAGACGTTCCCGCAGCAAGTCCATACCCCGCCGACAAAGCCCGTGGACGGCCCGTTCCGTACGGTCTATCCGGGTTGCGACGTCTTTGACGGTGCAGCCGTCAATATGCACCAACCAGACAACCTGCTGATATTGCTCGGGAAGATCAGCAATCGCTCCGTGGACTGCGTCGATGGCCTCACACCGGGCAAGCGAGGCGCTCGGCGTCCGACCAGGACCGGCCAGCGCGTCAAACAGCGCGACCGAGGACTCCTCGACACGCAGCGTCATCGGGGCCACCAGCCCAGGGTTACGTTTGGCAGCGCGATGGCGCTTGACGGAGTTGCGAAGACGACTGATCGCGATGGTCGTCACCCAACGCTGAAAGGCGTCCGCCCCACGCGGCTGAAACGTCTCGATGCGACGAAACACCTCAACATGGGCGTCCTGAACGACATCCTCCGCATCAACGATACGCCGCAGATTGCTGGGGGCCTTTCGCTCAATGTACCTGCACAGATCATCGTATGAATCTGTGAGCAGCACTTTTAGCGCAACCTTGTCGCCCCCGACAGCACGTCGAACACGATCGTCGAGTGCCGCACGCGCCGGCCGCTCATTCCCACTTTCATTCTCATGCCTGTCGCTGATCATATATGCACACACCAGCATACCGGCTCGGTACCGGTGCTTTCAAGGCCCTGTCCAGACACATTCGCCGTCAGAGCAACACCCAGGCCCGTCGTGCGGGATGTTCCGGTGGGCTCGATTTTGCCGTCAAGCACGCCTCAACACGCCAAAAACACGATTTCGTCGTAGTGATGGAACGAATTAGGTAACTTCCTCATTTTCTTCGGGCGCGCGCAAGGCGGTTGCTGTCTGTTTCCATGATGGGCTGGCGGCGGTGTTTGCACGCTCGCGATCCGGATGGCCGGACACTCGCCCCCGCCCGTGCGATGGAAATCGCAGAGATCGACCCCGAAAACAAGGACAGAACGATGATAACGTCCAACAGAAAGGACCGAAAAATGACCAAACGCGCAGGAATCATGCTGGTTTGCAGCCTATCCCCGGCCTTCTCACTGCTCATCGCCGACTCGGCCTCCGGGCAGGGCCGATCTGGGGTGGCCACAGGGTGATTGTGCACCCGACGGGTTCTGCAACTTGGCCGACGCCCTCACGTGCTTTGCCGGCAACAACGCATGCTGCGGCCCCGCGCCTGAATCCCCGTCAACGCCGAACATTGTAGGCAAAACAGCGCTCACTGCGCTGGCGGACAGCGGAGAGATTGCGCCCAACGACGACATCCACGTTCGCGTTTACGCAGACGCAGCGCTCCCCAACTTCAGCGCCTACCAGTTGGACACGGTTGTCAGCGGCGGCCGCAGCGGGTTCCTCGATCTGGTGGACATCGAGATTGAAGACCGCGCGGACTTCGCATTCGCAGGCGCGGACGACACGTTTGACGCCTTCAACATAGACTCGGGGCAGATGCTCAGCGGCCTGCTCAGCGGCGACGTCGCGACAAGCCCCAACGGCTATCTCGCGACGTTCACCTACCGTGCGTCGGCGGACGCGCGCGGGATGTTCGTGCTGGACGTATTGCACGACGATGGCGGCGGCAGTCAGACGTTCCTTGTCGGTTCTGAGCACACCGACAAGATCGAGGTGACACGCACGTACCCGGCGGTGATCACAGTGGTCGAAGGCGACTCGCGTAGCGTTCGGCAACGGAGATAGCAGCCACTTGCGGGCCGTGGGTCTCAACCCACGTTGTTCGGAAGCGTGCACGCTAAATACCTACAGAGGTCATCACGGGAGTCTGCGAACAGCACCTTCAGCGCGACCGTATCACCCGCGACGGCGCCGGACACGCTCATCCAGCGCCGCGCGCATCGCCTCGGAAGACGCATTGACGCGGCTTGGCTCCGGCAGGATCAGGGTTTGCCCCCATGCGAGACGCAGCACGCCGAGCGGGCGGCTAGACCATCGCCAAATGACCAAATCGGTGTTTTTCTTAATCTCCTTGGGCGCGCGCGGCGCGGATGTTGTTAACATAAATAACGGGGTTCTCCTCCCAAAAAGTTACTGACCTAACCCCTTGAAAGACAAGGACATCGGCTCTCCGTAGGCTAATCGGGTGTTTTGACGAACTCCGTTTGGCCTGGAAGGAGAAGCACGATGTCCGCAGGTAGTATAGCACCGTT
>JAJDDU010000221.1 GCA_029260155.1 Phycisphaerae bacterium
CACCGCGCGCAGCGACGTGGACATCTACGACATTGGACCTCTGCATGCGGGCGATCGGCTCATCGTGGATGTCAATGCGGACGCGCGACTCGATGCGGCGGCCGCGGTTTTCGATGCCGGCGGCAACCTCATCGAACTCAATGACGACCGAAACTTCTTCGCGCTACAGGTCGACCCGTATCTTCGTTTGATGGCCACGCGCGACAGCGATGCTTGCTACGTCGCGGTCACCACCAGCCCGGCGTCGAGTTCTACTGGATCGTACACGCTGTCTTTGTCGTTGGTTTCGGAAGCGACGGTACCCTCGCCGCGTCCGCAGACCGTCTTGCTGAACTTCGACGGGGCGTCGTCCGTAGCGTTCGGCGGCCGGCAATCCGTAGACATCGAACCGTTCGACGCCGGCGCCATTTCCCCGAGTCTCGCTGGGAGGACGGGCGAGTTGATCGACTTGATCGTTGCTCGCGTGCGCGAGGACTACCACGGCCTGGATGTGGAGTTCCACACGAGTCGTGATACCGTCGAAACAGGGGCCAGCGTGTCGACCGTTCACTTCGGTGCGTACGATCCCGCCTTGCTCGGCGTGGCTGAAAACGTGGACGAGTTCAACGAATTGTTGGTGCAAGAAGCCATCGTGTTCGCTGACACCTTTGAAGTGTTCAACGCGCTGAACCCGAGTATCGAGGAATTCGCCATTGCCCTGGCCAACGTCGCCAGTCACGAGACGGGTCATCTGCTCGGTCTGGTACACACCGCCGACATTCACAGCGTCATGGACATCACAGCCACCCTGCGCCAGTTGATGACCAACCAGGCCTTCTCGCGATCACCGCTGCAATCGGCGACGTTTTCGCTTGGCCATCAGGACGCGACGCAGTCCCTCGTGGACTCGGTCGGCGGCGATCTTGATACCGTTCGGAAGAACGCCGCCAGTCAGCTCGGCCAGGCGAAAAGCATGTCGGAGGGTAAGGCCTTCGACGGCATTGATGGCCCGCGCGTGCGATTTTCGACATGCGGCGGGGGGTTTGCACACGTGGCCGGCTACGCTGATTGACACGACATTCGCGCTTTCCGTACCATAGCCTGTGCAAGCGGGCGAGCAGAAACGAGAGGCGGTACGGGCGCGGAGCATGCAGCAGCGACACAACATCCAACGACGACGGACTATTCTCACTGCCGCGTGCGTAGCTCAGGTGGCGTGTGCTGGTTGTGGTATTGTTAGTATTGACGGAGGCGGCAGTCCCGTCGATGGCAATCGCAATTCGACGGCAAATGACGCCGCAGTCCGAACTTCCGGCGAGCCGAACGACGATTTCACCCAACCCATCGTCGCGTTATTCGACGCATCCCGGCGGGCCAAGCTTGAGGGCTCCATCGCGGCTGCCACCGACATCGACGTGTTCGACTTGGGTCCTCTGAACGCCGGCGACAGAATCGTGGTCGACGTCGACACCAATGCGCTCGCGGGCAGCCTCGACTCGATGATCGGTCTGTTCGACGCCGACCAAAACCTGTTCGCCAACAACGACGACAGCGGGTTCACGCTCGACTCGACCATAGACGAGATCGTGCGGCACGACTCCGAGCGGTACTATCTGGTAGTCTCTGCGTCGACGTTCGCGGACCGCTTCGGTTTGACTGGCTCGTATCGCGTTGACGTGGAGGTCGCTTCCGGCCAATTGGTACCGAGTCCGCACGGGCAAACAGTGTTCCTCGATTTCGACGGTGGGCTGGTCGACGCAGACAACCTCGGAATTGCGCAAGTTCCCACGTTCGACGCCGCCGACATTCACCCCCGATACACCGGCCAAACGGAGTTGATCAAGGAGGGAATCGTCGACAGGTTCACCGCGGCGTTCGACGGATTCGATGTGACAGTGTTTACGAGCGACGATGCGGTTGCTCCCCGTGCCCCTTTTACGACCGTGTTCTTCGGGGGTTTTCCTCCGGTCGGGCTAAACGCTTTCGGAATCTCCGAGCACGTCGATCAGTTCAATGAAGATCCCGGCGACATCGCGGTTATCTTCACCGAGACGTTTTCACCGCACGTGTTCACCATCCCTCCAACGGCCGAGCAACTCGGGTTGGCCATCGGCAACATCGCAGCGCACGAGGCCGGTCATCTGCTCGGGCTCGACCACGTTGCCGATTCGACGGCACTGATGGACGCCGTATCACCTGCCGACACGTTTCTAGAAGTGCAAGTCTTCAAGCACGCGCCGCTGTACGCGCCCGAGCTTTTCCCAATCGGTTTCCAGGACGCGGTGCTGCTGTTGTCCGAAATCGTCGGCGTGCTGTAGGTCACGTCCCTGGTCCCCTGGTCTGGACTCGTGAACCGGCCCTCGGTATCCTTCGTAAGATATATGGCTGTTTCTCGCGAGGAGGCTCGGTATGGCAGTACGGATCCCGAAGACGCACGAGGGACCGTTGCGCGATCTGATGACGATGGAGCCCGAGGCACGCAACGGGCTGATTGAGGCAATACGCTCTGCGGCACCGGTTATCGACCCGAGCAAGCTGATAGGCCTCGTGGCTGGCGCGACACAAATCCCTGAGAAGACGGTTGCCCCGATTGTTTGGATGCTTACCTCGATGTATAGCGCGTCGGAAAGCTCGCGGAAGGGGTTTGCAAGACAAGTCGTGGACGCGGCCCGTGACCTCGGCAAGCCGGACGACGTAGATTTTGAAGCGTTCCAGCGAGACTTGGAACAGTTGCTCCGCTGCGACGATTCGTTGGGTGTAACAGCGAAGGTCGCGGAAGTGCGACGTGAGTACGGACACGTCTATTGCAGTGCCAGGATTCTAACGGACATACGACCAGTGTTCGGTGAGGATCCTGCGCAAGCGCCCTTGGCAGGCGCGATTGTTCATACGCTGAGGGTCACCTATCACGAAACAAGTGGCCACAAGGACTTTCACGTCGCCCTCGACGCCGCTGACCTTCGGGAGCTCCGAACGCTGGTGGATCGAGCGATCAAGAAAGAAACGTCGCTCAAGGGAGAGATCGCGAAGACTGGAATGCAGTACTTGGAAGTGGAGACCGACTCGTGACAAAGATGGCCAATGCGTACCAGTGCCTGGAACTGAGTGCAGCGCCGCGGCAGAGTTGGTTCGAGAAGTGCCAAGAGAGCATCGACCGTGAACATCGATCACGTGAAGGAGAGGCATCGGAAGGGTCATCATGGGGTGTGCCATTCGTGGGCACCAAGTGCTTGTTGCCGCGACCCGTGCCCGACGTCGAGGAATCGCTGTCGGCTGCGCTTCGCCATATCTCAGACGCTATCGAAGGATCGCGATCACTTCTTCAGCTCCAGGATGATTGGGATGAAGCGGGTGCCGTTCCGATCTCTAAACAGACATGGCGCCGTGCGACGGAGTTCCTCTCTCGTTACGCAGGGCGAGTATGGGATACGTCTGGGGACGTTTTGGACGCGCCGGATATCACGCCCGTCCCAGACGGAAGCATCGACCTTCACTGGGACTCGCCGACGTACGAGATGCTGATCAACATTCCTGTCGATCCTCGCGAAGCCGCTGGTTTCTACGGTGATGACCGCGATCGAATATCGATCGAGGGGCACTTCGATACACAGAGCGTAAATGAGGGGCTCCTGCATTGGCTAACGAAAGCGACGTAGCGGCTTGGGAGGTCGAGCCGATACCCGATTCAGATGAACTCTACAAACGGGTTCACAGAAACCTGTTCAAGCCGGACAAGACGATCATGACCGGCGCGTTTCACCATCGCAGTATGTCGACGGATTGGGCAAAGTACTCTTCTGCTGATGACGCGCGCAACCGTGCACCAACACCGGATGACAACGCCGTAGTCAAAATGGCAGTGAGCGAAGTCCGCCAAATCCAGGATCTGGCTGTCGAACACAGCCCGCTGTCCGAGAACCGATCGCATACTGATGTGGTGGGAAAGAAGAGCCAGAAGGTGCAGGTACTGTTGCGCCGAATATCCACGCTCGTGATTCCTCTGGCCGACCCGGAAGCGTAGGGGACAAGTGTGATTCTGGGATACGTAACAAACGGGTTCGCCCATCATACTCTGGCGGACGCGTTGCGCATTCTGGGCGACCTCGGCTATCGCAGCGTGGCCATCACGCTGGATCAGCATCATCTGAATCCGCTCGACGACGATTGGCCGGAGCGCGCGGAAGAGATCGGTCGGATACTGTCCGGCTTTGACATGCGCTGCACGGTCGAGACGGGCGCCCGCTTTCTGCTCGATCCGAAGCGGAAGCACCAACCCACGTTGATCAGCGAGGAGCCCGAGGATCGTGATCGGCGGATCGAGTTCCTTTGCAGAGCGATCGACGTGGCTGCGAGTCTGAACGCCGACAGCGTGTCACTGTGGTCGGGGTCGGCGGGTGAACTGCCCGCAGACGGGACGCATCTGGATCTCCTGCTTTCCGGGTTGCGGGACGTGATCGCGCACGCCGAACGTCACGAAATGCGCCTCGCCTTCGAGCCCGAACCGGGGATGCTCATCGAAACGATGGCTCAGTTCGAGCGACTGCACAATTCGCTGGATCATCCGCTGTTTGGCCTGACGCTTGATATTGGCCACGTGCATTGCCTCGGCGACGGTGATCTTCTGGCGCACGCCGGACGGTGGCGCGATAAGCTGTTCAACGTCCACGTTGAGGACATGATTCGCGGAACGCACGAGCATTTGATGTTCGGCGAGGGCGAGATCAACTTTACGGAAGTAATCGGGATACTGACAGCCATCGACTACGCAGGGCCCGTACACGTGGAGTTGTCGCGCCACAGCCACGATGCGCCCACGGTGGCAGCCGATGCGTTTGATTTTCTGTCAGCCCTTTGGCCAAAGTGACACGAGGAGGCACTCGCTTGACGAAACATCTGATTTATCTTTCAGTGCCAGGCCTGCGCGCGCGAGACGTGTCCGATGCGTCGATCACGCCGACGCTGCACGCCTGGGCGGGCGCCGGTGTGTTAGCAGAGATTGCACCTTCGTTTCCCTGCGTGACATCCACGGTGCAAGCTACCACGTGGACCGGCACTGGTCCTGAGCAACATGGCGTCATCGCCAACGCGTTCTACGATCGCGATCGCAAGGAAGTGGAATTCTGGGTCGGGCGCAACGGCATGGTGCAGGGTGATCAAATCTGGGATGCCGTCGCCGGCGCGCAGATGACGTCGGCCGTCTGGCACGCTCAGAATATCAAGGACGCCGCAGCCGACTTCATCATCACCCCGGAGCCGATTCACCATGACGATGGCCGCACAGAACTATCGTGTTATTCCAAGCCGGACGGACTGTACGACCGAATGCTCCCCAACCTCGGGCAGTTTCCGTTGCAGCACTACTGGGGACCGTTGGCGGGAATAGAATCGTCGAAGTGGATTCTCGATGCAGCCCAATGGTTGATCTCGGCGCACGATCCAAACTTTCATTACATCTACTTGCCGCATCTGGATTACGCGTCACAGAAATTCGGGCCTGACAGCCCGCAGGCGATCGAGGCGCTTCGTTCGCTCGACGCAGAGTTGGCACGCTTCGCGGCATTCGTCGCTTCGACGCCCTCAACCCAAGATGCGGTGTTCCTCGTTGTATCTGAATACGCCCTGACCGATGTCTCCGGAGTCGTCTATCCCAATGTCGCGTTGCACGAGCTCGGCCTGCTCAGAACGCGGGAGCCCCAAGACGGCTCGGTGATCGATTTCGAGAACAGCCGTGCGTTCGCGATGGTCGACCACCAGTGCGCACATGTCTACGTTTCGGACGACGATGTAGACGCGGTCGTCGCGCTGTTTCGTGAGATGGACGGAATCGACTCGGTGTATGCTCGGGACGAGCGATCCGACATTGGCATGAACCACGCGCGGTCGGGCGAGGTGGTCCTGGTCGCGCGGCCGGATCACTGGTTCGCCTACTACTGGTGGCTTCGCGATGCCGACGCGCCGACGTTCGCGCGGACGGTCGACATCCATCGCAAGCCGGGCTACGACCCTGTCGAGTTGTTCTTCGACCCCAAGACCAAGAGCATTCCACTTGATGCCACGCTCGTGAAAGGCTCCCACGGTGCTCCGGTCGCCAGCGGCGCACAACGCGGTGCGATCGTCTGCTCGCGACCGTCGCCGCTCATCGAGGGCGGACGAATCTACCGCGACACGGAAATCAAACCACTCGTGACGGGACTTCTCGGGCTGTGATCGATTTCGGATTCCGGGAATTCTCCTGCCCGCGAGAGGATTGCAATAAGAGCTGGGTGGCCCACCGCTGAAGCGATGGGCCACCCGGTCATAAGCACAAACACTGAGATGGGAAAATGCTGACTGCGTTCGTAATTGTCGGTGCTCTCGTGTTGGCGTTCGCCAACGGTGCGAACGACAACGCCAAAGGGATCGCGACCCTCGTGGCGGGCAAGACGCTGTCACTGAACCGAGCTCTCCAGTATGCAGCCGCGACCACGTTCGCCGGATCGATCGCAGCCGCGGTGCTTGGCCAGAGACTCCTGGCTGCGTTCAGCGGCAAGGGGCTGGTAGCTGACAGTGTGGTGCAGATGCCCGCGTTCTTCGCAGCCGTGGGCATTGCAGCCGCTGTGACCGTTCTATTGGCCACGCGATTCGGATTCCCGATCTCCACCACTCATGCTCTCGTGGGTGGCATCGCGGGTGTCGGACTTTCAGCCCACGCGCTGTTCGTGCCGAAGATCGTCGGGACGTTCGTCGTGCCTCTGCTCGTCGGGCCGATTCTGTCACTGGTGTTGGCTAGTGCGATCTACGTGATTCTGCGCAGCGCGAGGCTGCGCATGGGCGTCGCCCGCGAAACGTGCGTCTGCATCGAGAAGACGCACGTGCCCGTTCAGATCAACACTGATGGGACGGTCAGTGCGTTCACTACGAGTGCGAAGATCGTCACCCGTCCGGCGTCGGAATGCGTCGAACGCTACAGCGGCCGAATCGTGGGACTCGACGCCCAGAAGCTCCTGGACTACTCGCACATCGTCTCCGGCGGGTTGATCAGTTTCGCTCGGGGTCTTAACGATACGCCCAAGATCGCAGCCATCCTCCTCGCCGTCGCCGCCATTCAACCAAACGGTGCATTGACTTCCATCGGTGTGGCCATGGCGGTGGGCGGACTCGTGGCCGTGCGACGGGTGGCGAGCGTTCTGAGTTACCGCGTGACCGAAATGAACGACGGGCAGGCGTTTACAGCGAATCTCATCACCGCAGTTTGCGTCATCTTCGCGTCTCGTCTGGGCGTGCCGGTCAGCACCACACACGTCAGTTGCGGAAGTCTGTTCGGCATCGGTCTGGTTAACGGTAAGGCCCATCTCGGGATGATCGGCAAGATCGTTCTGGCTTGGGTGGTGACACTGCCGCTCGCGGGCGGAATCGGTTGGATGCTCTGGCGGGTGTTGGCGTAGAACGACCGCGGCCCGTCAATTCGGATCGGCGGCAAAATGGACGCCGCCGGGGTGTTCGAGAACGCTCTCGATCGTGGTCCGCCAGCAATCGCCCACGGCGCTGAACTCATATTCCAAGATGTCGGCCACAGCCACGAAGTCCTGCGCGGTCACCGCGTTCTTGATTTCGGTCAGCTTGTTGTAGACCGGCTTGATCATCACGGCAAGGCGGTCTGATCGGTCCTTGGATAGTTGGCCACCTTCACTTAATAGCGCCAGTGACTGGGTGATCGCGTTGTTGATCTGCAGCCATTCGCCGATGCACTCGGACAGCAGCGTCATCGCGGCTGCGGTCTTGCCTTCCCCAAACAGGGCGACGATTTTCACCTGCATGTCGTCGATGTCGGACAGCGCGTTTAACGCGCTGGCCAGGGCGTCGGCAACGATAGGCTGCGGAGCGCCCGTCTGCACGTCGATGCGTCTGCACTCCGAAGACCTGCGTGGCAGCACCGAGGTCAACTCAGGCCCGAAGACATCCACGCCGTCACATACCAGCCCTACAATGACGTGGCCGGATGTCGCGTTGTCCCGTCGGATGTTCTCCAGCACGTCGTCTACCGTTGCTCCCGGTGGCGGCGATGACTCGATTCTCTTCTCATCGATGTACAATTCCATGGTATTGATCCCTACGGGCGGTACGGGCCAGTGCGCATCTCTCGTTGGGTATCGGCATTTGGGTGGGGATTCGTGCAGTCGGCCTGTCGTGAACGGGGGAATCGTCCTACGGTGACGGAGGCGGGGACTTCGGGTCGAACGGCGGCGGGATCTTCCAGTCGCCGAGCATGGCCACCATGTCGGTGACACCCGGCGCGCGAGGCAGGGCGTACCCTTCGCCGAATGCGACTCCCGCGCTCATACCTTCGGTTGCTGCGTTGGCTCTGATGTATTGCGCTATTCGGTCGATCCGTTCATCGGCGAACTGGGATTCGTAGCAGCGGACAGCCGCCACCTTGCGGTCGATGGTGTCGGTGATATCGACGACGAAACGAGAATGGTAGTGCGTTACCTCGGCGGCGATCGGTACGGGGCGATAGACGAGGTGGTCGATGCGGTGTGGTTTGGTATTCTCGAAGCGGTCGTCCCACTTGGTAAGCTGGGAATAGAAGCGTGCGGCTTCTGCGATCAGCTGGGCTTGGTAGTGGTCCGGCGACGCGCTCGGCGTGCGTCCAGCCATGGTGACCAGAATCTTCGGGCGATGACGCCGGAGCACGGTGGCTACCTTGTACCTGGGCTCGGGACCGTCCATCAATTCGCGGTTGGTCAAACCGATGGTCTGGACGTGCGCGACGCCGAGAATCTCCGCCGCTGCGGCTGACTCTTTGGCGCGCGTCTCCAACGTGCCGCGCGGGGTGGGCTCGCCGCTGGTCATGTGCAGCATGCCGACGCGATAGCCGAGATCGACTAGTTTGGCGATCGCACCGCCCATGCCGATTTCAAGATCGTCCGGGTGCGGTGCCGTAAAGACAATATCAAGCGGATCAGAATCACCCATGGCCCCACTCCGTAACCCGCAGCCTGCGCTGCGGAACCCGATCGGACGTTTCGGACGGGATTCTATGCCCAAGCGGTTCCGTGGCAACCCCGGCGACGCGGATCGTGAGTAGCGCGTATTTGGTCGCTTCTGCCCGCTGCGCACTCACGGACGCCACCCAATTCCCCTGCGGCCCGCCGCGGAACCGGATACCGGCCATCCTGGGTTATAGGACCGTATGTGCGTGGCGTCTCCATGCGTCAACAGCTACAGGTGCGATCTGCGGAAAAACCCGCTTGTCGCGTATGCCGCCGTTTGAGTGGTTTCCGGGGCGCGGATGGGACAGAATGCTCCCCTCGGGGGTCGCCGCTGATTATGGCGTGCCGCGTCAGGTCAGGCGACGCGGTTTCGGATCGTGATTGTTTTCGCCCGAACGGGCCGATAGACTCCCGAAGTGGTGCTTGGGATAACTCCGTGGAGAAACGGACGTGCATGCTCGAATGCTGGAAAGCGTCGAAATCCAGAATTTCCGCTGCCTGAAAAGCGTCAAGGTGGAGTTGAAGCCGCTGACCGTCCTCATCGGGCCGAACGATTCGGGCAAGTCGAGTTTTCTGGCTGCGATCAACGTGCTCGCGGACTACCGAGTCAACAGCTTTGCCGCAACCGATTCGTGGCGACTGGAAGCGGGGAACAATATCTTCATCGGCGGGCGGGTTTCGAAGACCCACACCGAAGTCAACAATCGCGTGGGGCGACTCACGCGCGAACCGCAGAATGCAGACGCCGCCCCGTTCCGCCCGGGGTTGTACCGGACTCCTACCGATGGCCCGACGATGCAATCTCCGGGGCACCAGGATGCTCAGGGAGTTCCGGAGATCGACCAAAATGTACAAAATGTGCCTGCGCTTCTCGACTACATGCTGCGGCGCAAACGCAAGCAGTTCGACGGCCTTGTTGAGACGCTTCGGCAACTCGTCCCGGGACTGGAAGATCTGGACATCTACACGCCGAACGCGCAAACGCGGCGCATCGATCTCATGATC
>JAJDDU010000222.1 GCA_029260155.1 Phycisphaerae bacterium
GATACTGCGGTCGAGACCGCAACCTTCGCGACGACCGGGCTTGTCAGCGGCGTCTATTCCATTGGCGCGAGCATCAACGACGGCAAGAACGACGTGGTCGAAGTGCCCGCCTCCGCCCGCATCAGCGTCAATGTCGTGCAAGTCGCCGACGCTACGCTGACCGCGTCGCAGCCGGGCGCGAGTGTTCGCGTCGCTCAGGGTGCCGACGTTGACATCGAGTGGAGCACAAACGTACCTGTCGAACGCGGGACGGTCGACGTATTCGCGCGGCAGTTCGTCAGCGCTGACACGCCGCAGGGCGTGCTCGGGACGGAGGTGCCCATCTTGACCGAGGTGTCCACCAGTTTGACCTCCGCCACCTGGACGACATCGACAGAACGCGGCCTCTACGTAATCCTGGTCGAACTGACCATCACCGATCCTCCGCAAACGAGCACCATCGTCGCCGTAGCGCCTGGCACCGTCCGGGTTTCGCTGTCTGCCGCGCAGTTCTGGCTGGGTGAAATCGGCAAGGAGGCCGCCTCGACGCGTCAAGGGGAGATCTTCCAGGGCGTGAACTTCCAAGACAACGCCGGGACGTTTGTGACCAGTGCAGGCGATCTCGACGGCGACGGGAAGGCCGAGTTTCTCATCGGTTCGCGTTTTGGAAAACCGTTCTTCCAGAACCCCAGCGGTATCGGGATCGGGGAGGGTTATCTCATCTTCGGAGCCGAGCGCCGCAATCAAACATGGAACCTGAACTCGGTCGCGCTGGCGCAGTTGAAGGGCGTGGCATTTCCCGGACCGCGAACGACAACCACGGGCCAGACGACAACGGACGGTCTGGCCGCCATTCGCCTGATCCCCGATCAGGACGGCGACAGGCTTCCCGAACTCGTCTTCGGGTTTCCTTCCATCGACTCACGTGGTCATAGCAAGAACCTGTATGTCGATCAGGATCCGGTCTCAACTTTGAGCCTCGAACGCCCCGGTCAGTTCAAGTCCGGCGGCGCTGTCTTCGTCAGCAGCCGAAACCGCAAGCTGTCCCTGCCTCCAGAGCAGTTCACCGCAGATCCTGACGCCGCACTGTCGGACCAGCCCGTCATCTTCTTGGATTTGGTCGGGCAGAACTTTGACGATACTTCCACCGACTGCGGCGGCCACTGGGTGGACCTATTCGACTACGTCGAGGAGACGGACAACGGCGGGAACTTCGAGTCCCGACTGTGTGAACGTGCGGAGGTCGCCGGCGAGGGCGATGATTGTCCCGAAACATACCGTCCTCCGGCCATCGGGTTCAACCGGGTGCTTGCGGGCGGCGTCGCTTCGCAGTGCAAACCGTTCTCTCAGCCCAATGCTCCACAGAACGCCGGCACTGGAGCCAATTGTTCCTGTTTCGACGACAGAACTGTGCAGTGCGATCCCCCCGGCTGCGTCGATGTGCCGCCCGCAGACCTCTTTAACGCGACCTCGAATAGCGACCACGGCGCGCTGATTCCCTTCGATTTGCAGCAGTGTATCTCGGGTCTGGGGATCGCACAGACCAACATCGTGGAGGCTGACACCGTTACTCCGTTCCCCATTGAAGACGACGCCAGCCCGCTCACCGGAAGCGGGTTCTACCCGTTGGACAACAACAGCCGGCGCGACCCGGTCGGAGCGCGCGTTGTTGGGTCAGCTGAGGACGATAAGTACGCCTCCTCAATTGCTGTCAGTGGTGGATTCCTGTTGATCAGTGCGCCAAACCGTACGCCGATCGACGGAGAGGTCACCGGTGCCGATGTCAACGACCTCAACGACAACGGGCTAATCTACCTGTTTAACATGAACGAGCTTTGGCCGGACTGGAACGTCTTCGGTGGAAGCCCGCCTCTGCCTTATCAGTATCAGATGGGCCGGGTCGACGCCGCGGGAAACGATGTCCCCACCCAGTGCGGGCGCGACCAGCTACTCGACCTCTTCCCCTCGCCGTTCAGGATCATGGGAGAGCCGAGTCAGATGATCGAATTCGTGGAAGGGGTCCCCGACTTCAACCTCGATGGACGCGAGGATATCGTGGTCGGGGCGACGGGCGGTGACGGCGTCGTTTACGTTGCTTACCGCCGCGACCCCAACATCGAGGGTGATTACGTCCTTTCCAAGACTGCGCTCGACCCAGGACACCCCGAGCGTCTGGCGGGCGTGCGAATCAACGGACGTTCCGGCAATGGAGAGGGCTTTGGCGAGGTCATCGCCCGCAGCCTCGTCACGGTGGATGAACTGGGAAGTGTCATCAACGAAACCGTCGATTTCAACGGTGACGGAGAGCAAGACATCATTCTGGGTAACCCAAACGCCGACGGCGGCAAAGGCGAGATCATCGTCATCTTCTCCACAAACGATTTGGTGTCGCCGGCCAGTGGGCTCGACGTTGACGGGCTACTCGCCCTTAGCGACAGCGACGGAAACCCGCGGGCTATCCGCATTGCCGGACGTGCGGTGGGCGACCAGTTCGGGTTCAATGTGGCCGTTGTCGGCGATTTCAGCGGCGACGGTGTTAATGACCTCTTGGTGTCCGCCCCAGGTGCGTCGCCGAGGTTCGACTCCGACGACGATGGTGTGCTGGATACCGACGGCATCGACGTCACGAATCTGATCGATGCCGACAGCGAATTCGGCGACGGTGCAGCCGATACCATCGCGGGCGCTACGGACAGTTTCCTAACCGACGCGGGTGAGGTTTACTTGATCCTCGGCGCTGCGAGCACTTACAACAACTTGTCCGACATCGCCGGAACGCGCGCGGATCGCACAATCGACATCACCGAGTTGGGCACCAACACGTTCCGCGGGATAGTCTTTGTCGGCCGAGAGGAACGTGACCTAGCCGGCGGCGGGCGAGAGACCAAACGCAACAAGCGCTCTTTCGGCATTGGCCCTGCGGGCGATGTCGACGGTGACGGACGCGCCGACATTCTCATCGGCGCCATCCTCGCTGACCCCGACGGCCGCACCGACTCCGGCGAAGCCTATCTCATCTACGGATTCAATCTGTAGGCGGGATCGGAGCTAGCCCTAGCGTAGTGTCTCAGTCCTCTGAACCGAGCCGCGACCGGTAGGGAGCGGTTGCGAGCATGGCCCCGTGCGTCCCCTCCCTTACGGTCGGGGCTCGGAAAAACGCCATCTGGCTGAGGCACTTCACTAGTTCTGCTCGCTGAGGTGGGAGCGGAGGCTGGCAAGATGGTGGTTGACGGTGGACCGCTGCTCGTCGTCTTGGGCCAATTCGCCGGCGCGGTTGAGTGTGTCAGCGGCGCGCTTGAGTTGCCCGACGAGCGTCTGCATGCGGCCTAGTTCAGCGAGGATCATGGCGTCGCCCGGCTGCAACGCGGCGAATCGCTTGAGGATGTGTATCGTGCGAGGCCAGTCGCTCAATCTCGTGTACGTCGCATAGAGGTTTCCCAGCATCCGCGCGAGAATGGATCGCGGGTCAGCGGGCGCCAAGTGCTCCTCTCCGAACATCGTGTCCGCACCGCACACCGCCTTGACGATTCTCTCGCAGTCCTCGTGGTTAAGCTCGCGCCCCTCGTTGAAAGGATCGACCAGAATCTCCTCGCCAACGCCGTCGTAGCGGATGATGAAGTGCCCGGGAAGGCTGACGCCGCTAAGCGGCCAATCCAACTGCTCCGCGATATCAAGCCAGATCGCACTCAGACTGATCGGAATCCCGCGACGGGTGTCGATCACGCAATTCAAGTAGCTGTTGGCGGGATTGACGAAGTCCCCGTAGTTGCCACGAAAAGCCTCGTCCTTGACCAGCACCTGACTGATCGCGTCGATACGCTCGTTTCCCGTGTGAGCCCCTGCCCGGTCCACGCGGTCGGCCAGCACGCCGAGACGCTCAAGATAGTGCGCCGGGGCGACATTCGTGTATTCGTCCCGGGCCCACAACAGCGCCGCGTGTGCCAGTCGGAATTCCGATTGGCCGTCGCAGATCATCTCGTCGAACGGATGGGACTCGTGCTCAAGGCTCATGGCTTCCCCCCTGCGTGTTCCGCGGCCGTGGGCGGCGGAGTCTGCGCTTGCATGAAAACACTACTACGAACGGCCTGCCTCCACTGGTGTTGTTTGTGCTGCAGGGGCGGTCTTCTGCGGTTCGGCGATGCGTTTGGCATCGCGGATGAGGGCGCCAAAATCAGATCCCGGCCCGCGTTCTGTCAGCTTCGACGCAGTCTTCGCCGCCGTGTCGAACGACCTCCGTTGCGTTGGTGGCCTGAGAATATCCGCAGTCGCCGCAGCGGATGACGTCGCGAGGTCTTCGAGCGCCGCTGTCGGGTGGGTTTGACTCAGCGGCGGCACCTGGGCGAGGGTTTTTGAGAGGCGGGCCTGGGCGTGCACTGCCTCATCGACCCATTCCCGGAGGGTCTGCCCGGAGCGCTGCGTCTCGGACGACAACTGCGTGAGCTTGGTGTTGGCCTCGCGACTGACGTTGGCGAACCGTGTGATGTCGCGATTGGCCTGCAAACTTGCCTGCGACAGCCCGGAGAAGACCTTGCGGACTGCTCGGCAGACTCCGTCCAGTTGTCCTGCTTGCGTTTTGGCTTCATCGATGATCCTCTGCGGATCGGCCAACATGCCATTGAGCTGGTGATTGAACGCGTCCCCCCGGGTTTGCAGTTGTTGCAGACGGGCGTGCAGTTGCTCCGCGCGTTCGAGAAATTCGCCAAGGGCGCGGTCGCTGGCTTCGAGAACGTCCCGTCGCTCGATGAGCGTTGCCAACATCTGTGCGGCGTCGCGGCTGACTTCGTTGGCGCGGTGCGTTGACTCGTCGAGCTGCTGTTTGAT
This sequence comes from Phycisphaerae bacterium, assembly GCA_029260155.1. Lineage (GTDB taxonomy): Bacteria > Planctomycetota > Phycisphaerae > UBA1845 > UBA1845 > OFTM285. The sequence goes on from JAJDDU010000222.1 coordinate 4,801, forward strand.
CTTCGATCCGACGGCTAGCGTTTCTTCGACGTCTTGTGATACGCGTTCGGCGCGCTCGATGCCGCTGCGGAGTTGATTTACGAGTGCGGGAGCACCTTCGCCCTCACCTGACAATCTCTCGATCATCGCCTCGGCCGCGCTGTTCTGTTCGTCGAAGCGTTCGCTCAATCCCTGCGTGCTTTCGAGGCTCTTTTCGAGTTTTTCGGCGGATTTCGCGCCGTCAGACACCGCACTATCGAGGCGGTCACTGGCTGCGTCCGCAGACTGCGCGGCCTGCTGCGCCGTCTCGGCGGAATGCGACGCCTGATCGCACGAACCCTCGATGCGCTCGATCAGGCGCAAGGTGAGTTGCTCGGCGCCGTCGAGTCGTCCCACATGGTCGCCCGCGACCGCATTGAGCTCGGTCAGTCTTTCGGCGAACTGCTCCAAACGCTTGCCCGCGCCCTCAATCTTCATCCCCGTCGCAGTCGCGTCGTTGCAGCGTTCGGTAAGCTGTTGGGCCCGCTTCTGAGCGGTCGTGGTTACGGTCCAGACATCTTCGATGAGCCGCTCGATCTTGTTGATGGTCGCGTCGGATCCCTCCAAGCACTCCTGAACGGCCGTCAGCTTGGGTGCCACTTTTTCATACACGCCGGCGAGGGTGTCGGCCGCCACTGTCGCACGCGTGCTCTCGACATCCAGGTTCTTCACCTGAACCTCGAAGTGCTCGCGATGCTCGATCAGTTGATCAAGGATAGAGTGAGCGCCGCGCGTCGAATTGGAGACCATGCGAACTGCCTCGGATGCTGCCTGAAGCTGGGAATCCAGTTGTCCGCCCTTGGCGTCGACCGTTTCGCTCAGACGCACGGACGCCTGCTCGCCCGCCGCGACGAGCTTGGCAATCTGCCCGTCGGTCTCGGCATCGACGGTTGCTGCCGTGCGCTCAATCACCTCTCTCAGCCTGGCGGAATCTTCACCGTTCGGACCGAAACGCTCCAGTTGCACTGCGGCCGCCTTGGTCAGTTTCGCCATCTCGGTACGCACCGCTTGCTTGATGCTTGCAATGGACTGCTCGGTCGCTTCCTCGATGCGTTGGACCTGTCTGTTTCCTATATCAGTCAACTGTTCGGCCTGTTGCTCGGCCAGTTGCTCGACGGCTGTGTGTCGCGTGCGCACTTCGTCAATCGTGCGCTCCGCAGCCTTGCGAACACTCTCGGTGCACCGCGCGGACAAGTCACCAAGCTCGTCGGAGTGCCGCCGAACCTCGGCTGCGTGACGGGCAGCGTCGGCAGTGCAGTCGTCCAGTTTGCCGTGCAAGTCAGACGAAACGCTCTCGGCCAGCTCAGTCAGCCGCGTCTCGCACGTCTGAGCTGCTCCGCCAATGCGGCGTTCCCGCTCGTGGGAAGATTCTTCGTGTTTGGCGATCTCGGCTAGGCACGCGCTCAGCTTGCCGGAAAGATCGGTCGCAAATGTCGCGGAGGTTTCGGTAAGTCGCCCGATGCATGCTTGAACCGTCGAATCGATCTCGCTGCCGTGGGCACGACAGGCTGCGTCGACCCGTCGCAGGCCATCATCGACGAGGCTGCTCAGACGCGACCCCTTCTCGCGAGCAGCTTCTTCGAGTTTTCTGATGTCCTGGGCGCGGGTTTCGTGCTCTCTGTGGATGTCCCTGACGTGCTGATCAGCGACCGCGGCAAGTTGAGACCTGCAGTCGCCGACCGAGCTCTCAAGTCGGCTCACATGCGTACGCAACGTCTCGTCAAGCCGAGCAGCGTTTTCCGCACGACAGTCTGTCACCTGCCCGATTTGCTCGCGTACGGAATCCTCGATTCGGCGGATCGTTGTCCGGGCCAGTTCCGAAACGTGTATGTCGTGTTGAGCAGCGTCCTGGTCGAATCGCTGCGTTTGACGGGCTGCTTCGGCGATCATCCGCTGCAAGTCTTTGCGGGTATCAGCCCCTGCGTCCAGGGTCTCCAACAGCAACGAGATTTTTTCTTCCGAAGCGTCACCAACGTCGGCCAATTTGTTTACAAACTCGGTCAACGCCACCTGCACATTGGCCGCTCTCTCGCACGCCAAGTCCAACGCGTCCACCCGTTTGGGCAGTGCGGCATGGCTTCTACGCGGCGGCGGGACGGTCGAAGAGACCGCGGGAGAAGCGCCAACGAGATTCTCCTGTACGCGTTCGACCAGGTCTTTGGCTTGCCACTCACTACCGTTCAACACATCCTCCAAGACCCCACCGCTGTGGGCGTCGTCTTTTGCGGGTGCCTTTGTCTCGATCGTGGCATCGCTGCCACACGTCGGTTTGGAACGGGCGTCGGACGAAGGGTCCATAACCAAAACTCCCTGTTGTCGACTCCTGATCGTGGCGACCCAATTCACGCGTAACGGGCCAACCTAGGCGGCAGTGCCGCAGAGCCTACTCGCCTGGAATTATCGGCACGGTATGGGGTCGGCTGAAGTTATCGGCAGGCCACGCGCAAGTCCCAAGCGGGAGCCCTCGCCGAACGCGGTGTTGGCCGGTTATGACTCGCTTGGAGGCAAAAAACCGTCGTGGATCAGGCAGGTGCGCAACGATCGCGCCCAACGAGAAGAGCCATCCAGTATCGACGGCCCAATCCGCACGCGAAGGTCGGTAGCGAGGGCCGATCGATCGAGCAACTCCCCCAGGAGTGCCCGCAGGCCTATCCATTGGGAAACGGGCATCCCCTCGGCACCAGCGGCCGGCGAGACAGCCACCAGGATTGCCGCAGTCGACCGGTCCCCCCTGATTTGACGTTTCCAGGCGCTTGCGGAACGCACCGCGCCTCCCGGCGAGACAAGAAAGTGAAAACCCCTCGATCGGGTGGCCACCAGGCTCGTGGCATCCCCCTGTGGAGCGGAAAACGGCAAGACGAGCTCGATTTCGTCCCAGTCCATCGCCTTGACCTCGCGGTCTAGGGCGACCGCTTCATGGGCCTGAACACGCGGAAACTCGGGGTCATTGAGGGCAACGGAGGCGGGGTCAGCGGGCGCCATCCAAGTGAGCAGCGCGGCGCACGCGGTCATGGCGAAGATCAGGCTGGCCAAGGCCCGGAACATCCTTGTTCGTTCGTGCATCGTCATCCATGGCGGCGTTCGATGGCGTCTCGCCACGGTGTCGCCAGCCGGTGCACGTCTTGTACCCGCTCCCGCCCACACCCACAACGAGAAAATGTGATCAGAGGAAATCCGGCGCAACGCTGGTGGAGTTGGGTCTCTCCGGAGTCGGCGAAGGGTCGCAATCGCGAACGCGCCGCCCCGTTGTTCGAGCGGTTCAACTGCGTTGCACCAGCCAGGTCGCGGGGACGTGAATCGCGCTTAGTGTCTCGCATTCGCGCTCCTGCGCGCGCACATAGTCGTTGAACAGGACCGCGGCTTGAGGGTACGCGGCGGCGAGTGCTTCGGCGCGCCGACGAATCAAGTCGGTGACGCGATCATCGTCAGCGTGCCATGTTTCCGGCGACTGCGTGACTTCGCGCACGATGCGATCACCGCAAGCGGTCAGCGCGGCGACAGTCCCGCCGTACGGCAGGAAGTCTTCGTACCCAGGCGGCTTTGATTGCACTCCTTCGGCCAGATACCCGTCATCGACCAGGATGTACCCACCATGCCGCACACACTCCCGAAGCACTTCAACGCAAGGGCGCCCCATGAGCACCGGGTTGTGTGCTGCGTAGATCACAGCGTCGTAGTCCCGACCGTGCGTAACGGCTTCACGCATATCGCCGCACTCAAACGTGCAGAGTTCAGCCACACCGGCGTCCGCAGCCTGTTTGCGGGCCTCAGCGATGAACGGCTCGAAACCGTCAATCCCATACACCCGACAGCCGTTTTCCTTCGCAAGCGAGACAGCCACCGCGCCCTTCCCGCACCCGACATCGAACACACGTCGCCCCGGATCGTCTATTCCCACTTGGCGCAGCACGTCCACAATGATCTCGATCGAGGACCCCAGCGCCCAAACATCAGCCAGCAACTCCGGAAGGAACGGCAACAGCTCGGGCGTAGCGTCGAGCGAGCGGGCGATTTGTGCGTCAATTTCCTCCGTCATCGCGATTCAATTGCCGCCTTTCACGCATCGCGCTCCATACCCGCTCCATCGTAACAGTCGCGATTCGACAGTGCCAAGTCACCCAGGAATCGACCCCCAAAGCCCACCGATTGCAACCCGTGGGACCGACCAATCCACGTCCTACGCCCCAACCGCCGCCCTGCTACTAACCGCACGTCGCCCCCGCCCTGCTCGACGACGCAAACTGGCAGCTTCAGGTCGCGATTCGTGGGGCTGCCTGAAGGGCGACAGGGGATTGACGCGCGACCGCCGAAGGCACACAATGCAGTTCACTTACCACGCGGTCGGTCGCCGCAATATCGACGAGGCGCTAGCGGAGAGCACGCCGTGGAACGGTCGGATTGGCCCAGCGAAGCACAGGACAATCTCATCTTTGCCTCGTGCTATCACAGCGTGTTGATGGCCCACAACAGCGTGAATTACTACAAACTCCAGAGGGACAGGTGTCGACAACGCGAGGTGAAGGGTAGGTGGATCCATGCCGTTGTGGTGCTCATATTCGTGTGTGGTGCTGGTGCCTTTCCGGAGTGGACGCCTGCAGTTGGCATCAGCGGGGTCGTGGCTGTGCTGGTTGCGCTTCGGGAAGCCGGAAAAAAAACAGACGAGACGACCAAATTCGAGATCGCTACCGCGCGGTGGAACGACATTCTCCGTGGCGCCAATCACTTGCTAGCTGACATTGAGGCGGCTTACCCAAACGTCGACCGCCTGAAACCCGAGACTACCAAGCTCCGCAAACGCTGGATCGACGAAGAGACCCGAGATTCTACCACTGTAGACGAAACACTGCAGTGGGAGGCAGCGCGACAACTTGCTGCCGAGCGCGGCCTACGTGGTTGGCCTTAACGGAGTAAGACAGTCATGTCGAAGAACCCCGAACCAACTCGCCCACCACCTAAGCCCGCACCTCCCCCCAGCCCTCTGCCGCCGCTGAGGAAGCAGCCAACCCCCGGCCCGAACCGCCCGCCCGCAATTCAACCACCCACGCCGTTCCCGCCTGCTCCGCCGTTACCTCGGAAACCGTAAATGTCCCTCTGATGACCACCAATCAACTGACCTTTGTCACCACTACCGGTGCGCAGAATCCGACAAGGCCAAGCGGGACGAGGCCTACGAGCCCATCGGGAACACCACACCATACCTAATTCACCAAGTCGTCACAGCCGATCCCCCGCTCGTGCTCATCCGCCGCCTCCGCGATTCGCACGCCGCCACGAGTCGCAAAACGCACTTTCACACCCGAAACACACGTGGCTGTGGCAATATCACAATCCACAGATCAGACCCGTAGTTATTACCATGCGGGGACGCTGCGCGCCATCTGAGCCAGCAAGCCAACGCCCCCGCGCCGGAGCACGAATCGCCATGAGCAGAACGAATCCAACCGATCTCACCACCAAACGCACGCCACGACCCAGAAGCCACGATTGCCTCGCGCGGCGCGCATACCGTACTGACGAAACGAAGCCATCTGACAGTGCCACTTCACTCTCTCCGGAACCCCGCCCGACCCCAGCACTCCGCCATCCGCACCGTATCGCTGCCGCCCCAAGCCGCCGGAAGTGTCATGCACCCGTGTCGCGTGGGTCGGCGATGGCGGCCTTGTGTTTCTTGGGAGTCTGCTCAACACTGCGCCTCTTGGTTGATTGGATTGGTTATGACCGTTCCCGAAACTGACATCCGGGCAGTACATACGCAGGCCCGCCTGCTCGCGGAGATGGCGCGCGAGGAGGATCTGGGCTCGGGCGACGTGACCACCGCCCTCCTCGACACGCGCGCGGTGCAGGAGTTTCGCTTGGTCGCCCGGCAGCGCGGCGCGCTGTGCGGACGGGAGATCGGCGAAGTTGTGTTGGCTGCCTACGGGGATTCGATCGACCTCGCTTGGTCCGACGCAGCCACCGATGGCGCGCTTTTTGAACAAGGCCAATCGCTCGCCGTCCTCCGAGGGCAGTGCGGCGACATCCTCGCAGCCGAGCGTGTGTTCTTGAATTTCCTGCAACGCTTATGCGGAATCGCCACTTCGACCCGCGCCTACGTGGATGCGGTCGCGGGAACAGACGCAAAAATCCTCGACACCCGTAAAACGACGCCCGGCTGGCGTGTTCTGGAAAAGTACGCCGTTCGCTGCGGCGGCGGCCACAATCACCGGATGGGCTTGTACGACGCCGTCCTGGTCAAGGACAATCACCTCGCGGGGATTCCGGCCGACAAGCTCGCAGGACGCGCGTTTGAGATGCTCAATGCCGTTTCGGCACTCGATCGCGAACCGGCGTTCATCGAAATCGAAGCCGACACCATAGAGCAGGTCGAGGCGTTGCTGTCGGTCGTCGGCATCGACATCATCCTGCTGGACAACTTCTCATTGGAAGACTTGCGTCGGGCGGTCGCGCTCCGCGACGATTTGAACCTGCGGGGCAAGGTCGCCCTCGAAGCCTCCGGTGGCGTCACATTGAAAACCGTCCGCTCCATCGCCGAAACCGCCGTCGACCGCATTTCCGTCGGCGCGATTACCCATTCCGCACTGGCGCTGGACCTGGCATTGGACGAGGGGCAGGCTAGGTAGGCAATGATGGCAAACGAGAGAGGCTCTTCAATGTCGAATCGCGAGACGTGGTGGGATGGTGGTTGGTGTGAAATCCGCGAGCTCGGAAAAGGCGGGCAGGGCGTTGTGCTTCTTGCTCGCAAAGTCGATTTCGCCAAGCTATGTGGATCGATTGGGAAAGTCGCAGAGTTGCTGAGGCCGTACTCAGGACCAGGCGCAGGTTCTTCGCTTGAGCGTGACATCGCCAAACACGTGCTTGCGCGTTTTCAGGATCTTGCCGAGGCCCCGTTGGGCGCGTTGAAAGTTCTATTGCCGCGCGACACTGACGCCGAGGCGCAGAAGGCACACGACCGTTGGAAACGCGAAACCGAGGCCTTGAGAACCATTCAGCACCCAAACCTGATCAAGCTATTGGACTCGAATCAGAATCACAATCGCGACGGAAAGTGTTGGTTTGTGATGGAATACCACCGAAACGGTTCGCTTGATAAACATCGCGGACGCTTCACGGGAAACGTGCGGGCTACCCTCGAAGCGATCTTACCCCTGGTCGACGCCGTCGCGAAGCTTCACAAGGGCAAGTACATCCATCGAGACATCAAGCCCCAGAACATTTTCGTTGCAGACGACGGACAATTGGTCCTCGGCGACTTCGGTTTGGTCTATCCCGTGAACTCGGATAGTTCGCGCGTGACAGGCACGAACGAGAGCGTGGGTTCCGGTGATTGGATGCCCCCTTGGGCTGATCGAGAGCGATGGGAGAGTCCGAGACCTGTGTTCGACGTGTTTACGCTCGCGAAAGTGATTTGGTGGATGATATCGGGCCGGCGTCCGTTCCCACACCACTACTATGATCGTGGCGACGATGATCTCGCCGGGCAGTTTCCCAATAATTCTGCGATGGCGGCCGTCAACACGTTCCTCGGCGAGTGTATCGTCGATCGACCCGAATCGTGCGATCATCAGAACGCCAGGGCGTTGTGGAATCGTATCGCCGAGTTGCAGCGTGAAATCAGTAAGGAAACAGAGGGGTCAAGTTCTCAAACAGCGTGAAGTGCTTTCGATCAAGAGTCGCAATCGTCGATTCGGTCCGCAAGGCCGTCGCGGCAATCAAGCAATCAATCCACCCGACGCCGTGTGACAGTCGGAGGCGACGTAGTAAATCGAGAGACAATTCAATGTCCTGCGCAGAAGGAAAATGTAGATGGAAGATCGCGACCAGTTCATCAACGGCCGCCTGCTCATGCTTGTTCAGTACGCCGGTCAAGACCTCCGCGACCACTGCAGCGTGCGTGGCCAGCCTACGTTCGGCACGAACTGTCGTGAGGAATCGCTCGGCCTCCGGTCTTCCACGCAGAAAGTCGATGAGTATGGACGAGTCAATGATCGTGTCATTCATCGCGACCCTCGTGTTCGATCGTCTCGCGAAGGCGTCGCGACGCCTCCACCGGGTCGGACATGTCCTCCCGGTTGCGCCAGATGCCGAACGCAGGGTGATCGTGAAGCGGTTCCTGGGTCGAGTCGATCGGGGCGACGTCCACAACCGTGCCGTCCGGAAGAGCGGAATCCGGCTCAAGCACGACAACGCCTTTCTTGACAACTCCGCGATAGGTCATGGCAACGGAACTCCTTATTGAAGTATTATACAACATCAAATGAACGAAGCGAGCGGAGACGGTCCGAAAATGGCGACGATCTTGGGTATTGAAAGCTCCTGCGACGAGACGGCCGCTGCGGTGGTGGTCGATGGGCGGGATGTGCGCAGCAATATTGTCGCGTCGCAGGTCGATCTGCATCGCAAATACGGCGGCGTGGTTCCGGAGATTGCTTCGCGAGCACATATCGAGAACATGGACGCGGTGGTGGCGGAAGCCATGGAAGTCGCGAAAGTGTCACGATGTGACATTGACGCCATCGCCGTCACGCAGAACCCTGGGCTGATCGGATCGTTACTGATCGGCGTCACCTGCGCCAAAACGCTGGCGTGGTACTGGAACAAGCCGCTGCTCGCGGTGGACCACGTGCTGGCCCACGTGTACAGCCCCGCGATCGACGGCGGGCCGGACGTCTGGCCGGCAATCGCGATGGTAGTCTCGGGCGGACACACTTCGCTCTACCGAGTGGACGACTTCGAGACCGTCGAGCGGCTGGGTCAAACCACCGACGACGCAGCCGGCGAGGCGTTCGACAAGGTAGCGACGATTCTGAATCTGCCCTATCCCGGCGGGCCGGAAATCGACCGGTTGGCCAAGCGCGGCGACGCGAAGGCCGTCAGCTTTCCGCGATCGATGCTTGGGCGAGAGTCGTTGGATTTCTCCTTCTCAGGGCTCAAGACCGCCGTCCTCTACCACGTCAACGGTCCCGGCAAGACTTCGGGCGGCTTGGAGAAGCTCACCGAGCAGCAGATCGCCGACATCGCAGCCAGCTTTCAGGAAGCGGTCGTCGACGTGTTGGTGCGTAAGACCCTGCGTGCGTTGGACCGGACAGGCTATGCGAATGTCGCGCTATCCGGCGGCGTGGCAGCCAACAGCCGATTGCGGGCGAAGATGCAAGAAGCGTGCGCGGAACGCGGCGCGTCATTCTTCGCAGCCAAGATCGCTTACTGCCAAGACAACGCAGCCATGATCGCAGCGTTGGGCGAACACTTGTTTCGACAGGGTCAGACCGTGACACTAGAACTGGACGCCTCAGCGCGCTGACGTCGATGAGCGGGTCACGCAACCTCGACCGTGAGCACGAGTTCGACGGCGGCGTTGAGCGGCAGCTCCGCGACGCCGACCGCTGCCCGCACATGCTTGCCGTTCTCGCCAAAGACCTTCGCGAGAAAATCGCTCGCGCCGTTGGCTACCTTGGCTTGGTCGGTGAATCCCTGGGCACTGTTGACGAAGACCTCAAGCCGGACGACGCGTGTGATGCTGTCGATGCCGCCCGCCTCCGCGGCAGCGGCAGCGAGTGCGTTGATGACAGCCACTTCCGCACCCTTGGCAGCTTCTTCGAGTGTCGCGTCCTGACCCACCTTGCCCGTGCAAGTGAGGTGCCCATCCTTCAGCGGTAGTTGGCCACTCGTTAAGACAACGTGGCCACTCCGCATGGCGGGGACGTAACTGCCGACCGGCGTCGCCACCGCGGGCAGCGTCACGCCGAGTTGTTCAAGATTCCGGGATGGGGTCATCGGCTTGTTCCTCCTCAGCTGGTGGGTCTTCTTCGACAGCCTGCTCGATCGCATCACCGCCACGGCCGGGTTCATCGTCTGCGTGCGCGGCGAAGGGGCGGTCGTCGTCGGACTCGTCAACTTCGTCGAGTGGAGCGACGTCGATCAAGTGGATGGTGATGGGGCCGAACTGCTCGTCCTGAGTCACGCGGATGCGGCGCTGGCGGATGAGCTCGAGCAGTGCGAGAAACAGGCCGATCATTTGGATCTTGGTCCTGCCGCCGAACACGTCGGCGAACAGCTGCGAGCCCCCGCTTCGCTCCAGAAAGTCGGTGATGTCCGCGGCGTGCAGTGCCAACGGCGTGTCATCGACGACGACTTCGTGAAGCGTCTTTCCCTGGCCGGTCTGTTCGAGCAGATCGGTGAAGGCGTTCATCAGCGTCCAGATGCTGCAATCCTCGATGTCCACCTCGCCGGTTTCCCCCGGAAGACCGGTGGGGCGAAGAGGGTGACGCAAGGACTGGACTTGGCCGGCTGTGTCGAGTTGGTGGGCGGCGTCTTTGATGCTCTTGTAGGCGAGCAATTGGCGCACGAGTTCCAGGCGGGGATCCTCGAAGTCCTCCTCCTCGTCTTCCGTCGCGAGGTGACGCGGCAGGAGGGCGCGCGACTTGATCTCCATCAGTGTGGCCAGCATCACCAGAAAATCGCCGACCAAGTTGGGGTCGACGCTCTTAATGACCTCGACGAACTCGATGTACTGTTTGGTCAGCCGGGCGATTGGAATGTCGTATATCTCGATTTCGTCTTTGCGAATGAGATACAGGAGCAGTTCGAGCGGGCCGTTGTAGGCATCGAGATCGACGCGGTACTCGCTCATCGATCGCCTTTCGTTGAGACCGTGAGGCCGCACGCCTCACGTACGTCGTGCATGACTCCCTGTGCGATGGCCCGCGCTTTGGCAGCGGCGGTACTCAGGATGTCCTCGACCGTGTCCAAATCGGCGGCTAGCTTCTCGCGTCGCTCGCGCGCCGGGCCGAAGACATCCTCGAACAACTCCGCCACGCGCCCCTTGGCTTCGCCGTAGCCCATGCCTCCCTGACGGTAGCGATTGGCCCACTCCGCGACCTCGTCCTGCTCCGCCATCAGCTTCAGCAGCGCGAACACGTTGCACGTTTCGGGCGATTTCGGATCGTCGACCGGCGTGCTGTCGGTCTTGACACTCATGATGCACTTGCGCGTCTTCTTCTGAGTGTCGAAGAGGTCGATCGTGTTTCCGTAGCTCTTGGACATTTTCTGTCCGTCGACGCCGGGAACGATCTGAGCTTCGTTGAGCTTGGGCTCGGGGCGGGCGAGCACCTCGCAGTCAAACTTGTTGTTGAAGTAGCCGGCCATGTCCTGCGTCATCTCGATGTGCTGGACCTGATCCTTGCCGACGGGGACGACGTCGCTGCGATAAATGAGAATATCCGCCGCCATCAGGAGCGGATAGCACATCAACCCCATGGACGGCGTGATGCCCTTGGCGGTCTTGTCTTTGTACGAGTGGGCTCGTTCGAGAAGCCCCTTGCCCGTCACGGTGGACAGAATCCAGGCCAATTCCGTCACCTCGGGGACATCGGACTGCCGAAACAGCAGCGCCTTTTCGGGATCCAGCCCAAGGGCGAGGTAATCGAGCGCGACGTCAAGCGTCAGTTGCCGCAGAAGCGCAGCGTCCTGAACCGTCGTCAGCGAGTGATAGTTCGCGATGAAATAGAGCGCAGAGTCCTCGTCTTGCAGCTCGATATGCTGTTTGACAGCCCCCAGGTAGTTGCCCAGGTGCAGCTTGCCGCTCGGTTGAACACCGGACAGTACGCGCATGAAATACCTCCGAGCGGAACCTACGCTGTGAAGTTGGAGGCTGTCAAGGCCGGCAAGTTGTCACGCCCATCGCGGCGCGCTTAGCGGCGACCCGCAGGGGAGCGTTCCTTCCCGCAATGCGAGACCAATCCCAACGCAAACCGACCGGCAATTGAAAGGAAAAGGAACCCCATCCCAATGACGCCGCACGGCGCCGGAGCCCCCGACGTCCCCGCTGATTCCGGCGTCACGACGCCCTCCAGACGAAGGGTCTTCGTCGCCACCGGCAGGTCGAACCCCGCTAGGTGTACCCGCGCTGATACGGTTACCACGGCTGAACCGTCCATCGGACGAGGCGTTAGCGTCCCGCTCGATTCGTCGATCGTGGCCACCGTCTCGTCGTCAACGGACCAAGTGACGCCGCTCCGCACTGCTCGCGCAGAAGCGTCCATGAACCGGACGGAAGCGACGTAGGTCTCAGTCGACTGCGACGGCGATCCTCCCGAAAAAGTCAGCGTCTCCGCCCCGTCGATGACCACGCTCTCGGGGATCGCGTACACAGCCTCCGCGTTGACCGGTTCGTTCAGAGTGAACGACAGATCGTTGTCACCTTCGGGCATCGCCTCGCCATCGACGGTCCATCGCATAAAACTCAGGCCGTTGAACGTCGGTGCGACGGCGAGCGTCACGGGCGTGCCCATCCGGAATCGACGCGCTAGCGACGGGTCAGCCACGCCGTCACCCAAATGCTCGACATCGCTCGGCGTCACCACGACCACCGTCCCTGGGTTGTTCGAGGAAACCTCTATCGAGACCGCCGACGAGATGTCCGACGGGTCGGGGGCGCCGGGTACCTTTGCAAACCAGATGTCGCTCAGTCCCTCACCGCCGTCACGAATTCCGGTGAAGTACAGGGAATTGCCATCCTTGGAGAGCTCCGGCTCACGATCTGAGCCCGTGGAATTCACGCGAGGCCCGAGGTTTTTCGGCTCGGTCCATTCACCATTTACCTTGCGACTGACCCAGATGTCCGAGCTGCCCACACCGCCAGGCCGACCCGACGTGAAATACAGCGTGTTGCCGTCCGCAGAAATTGACGGCTCCGCATCGTTGTAGATCGAATTCACCGGCGCGCCGAGATTGAGCGGGAACTGCCATTCGCCATCGATGTTCTCCGCGACCCAAAGATCCGTTCCGCCGTGACTGCCAGGCCGATCCGAGGAAAGATACAAAGTGTTACCGTCCGCCGAGATGCTCGGGTCCGACGTGACGCCGATCGCATCGGCATGGTTGATAACGTCGCCCATGTCTTCGGGCGAATGCCATCGCCCGTTGACGAACTTGGATTCCCATATTCGCGTCTGGGCAACGAAGATGCCGCTGAGGAGCGCCCGCGTGAAATACAGCGTGCGTTCGTCGTACGAAATGCACGGAGATCGGCGAAACGCGAAGGTTTCCGCTTCCTGCGGAATGTCCAGCAGGCGCCCTTCCTGCCAAACGCCTTCCAGCAAATCGGTCACCATCAGCTTGGGCCGGGTGACGAAGTCCGGTCCGTCCGATGCGTAGTAGATGCGATTGCCCGAGCTGCTCACCGACGGACCTGAGTCGCGGTTGAGCTGATTCACGCGCTGTGACAGATTCTGAGCGTCGCCGAACAGTTCCTCGACATCCGCATCGTCGACGGTCGCCAAACCCACGAATTCCGTCGGCATCGTCTTGTAGAAATCCGCAACCGTGGATACCACCTCTTTTTCAGTGCGGTCTTCGTACACCATTCCGAAGTGCAGACTGGGTACGTGGTTCGGCAGCACGGTCCTGATGTCAGGCCACTGAATGTCCTGCCAGTTGAACATCGCGAGGCCGCTGATGTGTTCTTCGGCGTAGAACGGCAGGTGCGGTCGCCACCCCTCGAGCATCTCCTTGACAGCCGAGACTTGCTGCCGTTCGCTCACCTCGAAGAGGTCACCTTCGGGCGTGACAATCACCGGCTCGCGATCGTTGCCCTCGAAACCCAGTTCGGCAATTACAATCGGTACGTCTTTGGGAAAGTTGGTCCACGCGTCCTGAAGAAACTCGAGGTAGTACAGCCAGAACGTCACCTTCATGTACACGTCCAGACCAGCCTCTTCGATGAATGCGACGTCCGCGTCCACGGCCGCAGGGTCGTACTCGTCGTTGTCGATCACGTAAGACGCCAGGCGATTGCGGTCCAGCCGCTTGGCCAACTCCTGCGCCTCCTTCGCATACGGCATGGGTCGCGCCCGCGAATTGCCGCTCAGCCACATGAACACGGCTGGGTGATTCATATCGCGCACGATCATCTCTTCGTACATGACGTAGAGCTTCTCGCGAACGGCTGGGTCTGCGAAGTTCGCCCAAGCAGGCACCTCGCACGAGACCAGCAACCCGAGCTCGTCTGCGAGTTCCAGAATCCTCGGCGTGTGCGGGTAGTGGATCAAACGCACGTAGTTAACGCCCATGAGCTTCAGGGCGATCATGTCGTTTTCCATTTCCTCGGGCGACCCGGAGAACCCGGAAATCGAGCCATAGATATCGTGCCGACACATGCCTTTCAGAAAGATCGGCTTGCCGTTTAGGAGAATGTCTTGCTTCTCAACGGCTATGTCTCGAAATCCGATCCGATCCAGCGACTCGTCGACGATTAGCCCGTCCACCGTTGCGCCCACCCAGAGGTAGTACAGCTTCGGGTTGTCCGGAGACCACAACTCAGGGTTGATCACAAAGAACGGAAGCGAGACGCTCGCCCGGCCGCTCTCGTCGAATATGATCGGGCTTTCAGTCTCCAGATCGTCGAGAAAATCCCACACCCCCGGCTCGCCGTCCAAAACGCCGCCGAACAGTTCCGCCGCAACGCCCGGCTTACCCACCAGGTCAACGTTTACCTCGCCGATGACCGTGCTGTATTCCGCGTCTCCGAAGGTGTACTGCACTCGCGCCCGCAGCACGGCGCACTTGTGGGCGAACTGAATGTAGACGTTGCGAATGATGCCGGCGTAACCCACCCAAGGCGAATCCTCGAACGGGATGGTGTGCTCGTCTCGATGGTCGTCGATCTCTACGACCAACTCGTTCTCCACGCCGACCGGCCGCAAGAACGCGGAAACCTCGAACTCAAACGGGGTGAACGGTCCGTGCTCGCCGAGCAGGACACCGTTCAGCCAGAACGTCCCACTTCCGGCGATCCCGTCGAAGTGTAACAGCGCGACACTTTCAGGAATCTCAAAATCGATCGTAAACTTGCGCACATACGTGGAAACACCGCCGATGGGTTCAAATGACGCCGGCACGCCGAATTCGACGGGCTCGGCTGTCCCCACCTGGCGGGTCCACGGACCGACCAGCGTGATCTTCTCACCCGCTCGTGCAACGGGCAGCGCAGCCAACACCGCAATGACGGCAACAAGAAGTCGCGTTCTTTGTCGGCGTGTGACCATGGGAATTCCGAAATCTAGATTCTGAATTCTAGATTCTGAACTAAATGAATTGCTTCAAGTCCTCGAATCCGTAGGCATCCTGTTCAACGCGGCGCCCGCTGATCGGGTGCAACACGCGGTGCATCGCGAGATTGTGCAGCGAGAAGCCGCAGTCGTGACATCGGCAACCGGGAATCTCCTTCTTGGCAAACGGGAGATTCGTGTTCTCTGCTCGGAACTTACGGTAGTTTTCCCCGAACCAGACGTCCTTGAAACGGTCCGTCTTCAGCGTGCCCAGCGCCCGAAGGCACTCGCAACACGGATTCACCGTGCCGTCCGCAAGGATAATGCTGAAGAACCACCCGATGTAGCAGGGCACTTCAGAGTAGATATCCTGCGTGCCCTTGTAGATCCGCGCCCGTGAAAGAAAGTAATCGGCATTGGTCTCGACGCCAAGGGTCTTTGCCAATGCGACGGCCCGCTCAAGATGCTGCGGCATCTCTGCCTTCTGCTCGTCGTTCAACGCTAGGAACTTCGTCCCTTCGTATGTGCTGATGCCGATGAAGTGCGCCTTCTCCGCGCCCACCTCGTGGGCCACCCGCACCATGTCTTCCAACTCGTGGAAGTTGTTGTTCTGAATCACAAAGCTCAGTTGCAGCCGTGGATACACAGTACCCGCAGCACGCTTCGCTTCGGTAATCACAGACAGCGTGCGTTTGATTCGATCGAACGCGTCCCGCGGTGTGTTGACGTGAATCTCGCCATACGTCGCCGCGCTGCCCGCGTTGAGGCTGAAGTACATCTCGTCGGTGCCCAGTTCCACCAGCCGCCGCGCGTCGTCGTCGGTGACCAGCGATCCGTTGGTCGTGACAGAGATGGTGAAATCTCGCTCCTTGACGTACGCGATCATGTCCATGAAGCGCTTGTGCAGGAACGACTCACCCCTGCCTATGAATTTGATCTTCCGCGTCCCCATCGCCTCCAGATCGTCCACCAGACCTGTGAACATCCCGTAGTCCATGTGGGCTTTGTTGCGGTCGATCTCAGGGTGCGCGGTGTAGTACGCTTCGGAAATCTCGTCGGTATACGGGGCGTCCTTGGGAACGAAGCTCGGCTGATCCCAGCAGAAAGTGCACCGATAGTTGCAGCTGTTCACCACCCCGAGTTGAACGTACAGCGGGCCGGTAAATGCCTTGTCCTTGGTGCGCGCACCCAGGGCGACCTTGGCTTGGTGCTGCAATCGCACCAGCCGCTTGACGATCGACTTCCTGGGTTTTACTCCGTTGACGCTAGTCCCCATTGCTCAGTGCTCCTACGCCGCCCGTGTAGCGAAGAACGTCGCGTACCGCACCTTGTAATTCTCGCCCAGAAAATGCCCGACCGTGATCTGCTTGCCGAAGTAGGCAGCCACAGTACATGCGATAATCTTGAGGTCTTCCAAGAACACATCGCCGCGTTCGAACACGTCCGAGTAGTGGTACTCAAGCAGAATACGCTCTTCGTCGCTCACGTCGTCGCGCCCGATGCTCTGCACGTAACCGGTAAGCCCCTGCGGGCTGGCGAATCTCTCGATGGCCTCTGCCGTCGGCCCCAGGGCGTTGATGACATAGTCGGGGATCGGGCGGTTGCCCACAACGCTCATCTCCCCGCGAGCGATATTCATCACTTGCGGCAATTCAACGATCCAAAGCCGTTCCAGCCATCGTCCGACCCGCGTGTAGCGCGAACAGTCCTTCGACACATTCAGAAACTTGCCGTGGTGCTTCACGCTGACAAGCGCATCCAGTTGCCTATCGCTGCCCACCGTGAGCGTCCGCATCTTGAAGATTCGCGCACGACGACCGAAGCGAACCCGACGCGTTTGGACGTAAAATATCGGCCAACCGGTGTCCAGCAGCGTCCCCAGCCCGCCTAGCAGGATCAGCGGACCAGCCACGATCAAGCCCGCCAGCAAAAACAGCATGTCGAATACGCGCTTCAGCAGGTGGTTGACTCGCACGCGAAAACTGCATCGCCGCGCCGTCCGGAAATGGTCCGCGAATGTCGCGTCCAAGCGATCCTTCAGGTTGTCGTTGTGCAACTCCAGAGGAGCCGCCGCGCCCAGATCGGGCACGAAAGCACCACACTCGCCGACCTCCGGAGAGACCTGCGCGGGGGTGCTCCAATTCCCCTCAATTCCCCTCTTTTGCATCTTCTTCCCTCAGCCTGGCCAATCCCATGAAACGGACCGCCCCGTCCGTCGAGCAATGCTCAAGATCAGCAAACCCACTCTATTTCCCGAGCTAATCATCTTACCCAGGCCAGCCCCGCACGACCAAGGGTAACCAAGGAAATGTCTCGAAATTCCGCGCGGGTCCGCCGCCCAAACCTCAAACAGCCGATCGAAGCTCCGTCTCGATACCGGACGCCGCGCAGTAAGCGATCGCCTTCAAGTGCAACGATTGAAGCTCCGCATTATCCGGGAACAGCGCCATCCCGTTCTGCAGTTCCTCAACCATGTCCAGCGGATCCATGGCTAGGTTCTCCTTGAACTTCCCCTCGTCGTCCAAGAAAACGGTCTTCAGCCACTCGATCTTGCGGATGCACTTGAGTTGTTCAACAGGAACCTCCGACAGCTGCAAATCGAAAGCCCCAAAGCTGAGATCTTCGAAATCGACCGTCACCTCGTCGATCAAGCCATCCTCCACGCACTCCTTGTACAGCACTGTTCCCGGTAGCGGCGTTACCACCGCAAACGCTGAAACCGCAAGCCGCAAGCTCCGAGCGTACTCCACCGTGCGCCAAACCTCGTCCAGCGTTTCCCCTGGGAAACCAATCATGAAGAAACCGCGAACCTCGATGCCCAACTCTTTCGACTTCTCAACAATCGGTGGGGCCAGCTTGATATAATTCGGCTTGCGAACCTTCCGCAGGCGGGCGCTGTTGGCGCTCTCCACCGCGATCGTGTAGCTCCCGCAGCCGCTGGCCTTCATCTTGTCCAACAGGTGCGGGCTCAGGAAGTTCACGCCCAGACCGTTGTGCGCTTCCCATGCGATGGGTAGCTTGCGCTCGATGATCCCGTCGAAGATCTCCTCCGCCCGGCCCATGTCTGCGGTGAAGTTGTCATCCTGAAACGCAATCCGCTCGATGCCATACTCTTCCACCAAGTGCTCGATTTCATCGAGCACGTTGGCGGCGCTGCGCGTGCGGTAGCTCTTGCCCCAAGTGACGTTCTTCGCGCAATACGTACACTGGAACGGGCACCCGCGCGAAGTCGTCATCTGCGCAACACGGATGTGCGTGTTGCCGTCGAGGCGCAGGCCCTGAGTCTTGCCGATCTCGAAGTAACGGTGCATCTCCACCAAATGGCGGGCAGGGTGAGGCAACACGTCCAGATCCTGCACCCACGACGATCTCGGTTGATCGACGACAAGGCCACCGCTGCTGTAGCTCAGCGCGGGTACCGCGGAGAAGGGCATCTTGCCCTGAATCGCGTTTAGCAGATCGAGCATTACCGTCTCGCCCTCGCCGGCGATGCAGAAATCCACGGCTGGATCTTGACAGATCCGCGCGTAAAAAGCCCCCACGTGCGGACCACCACAGACGACCACAATGTTCGGGTCGACCTCCTTGGCGATCCGCGCGACCATCAGCATGCGGTTTTCCAGAGTGGAAAACAGACAGCTGATCCCCAACACCTGTGGCTTGTAGGCTTTGATACGCTCACGGATTTGATCTTCGGTCAGACCGTAAACGTAGCGGTCCTTGCCGATGTCGATCAGCGTCTCATATCCCTCGGACGGGCAGTCCATCAGATCAACGTCGTACCCGGCGCCCAGCAGTGTCGAGGCAACGTAGCCCAACCCCAGAGGGTAGAGCGCCGTCTGACGCGACTGGAACTTTGAGAACACCATCGGCGGAAAAATGAGCTGCACGCGCTCGACCGGAAACGGCCCCCGCGACGCAAAGCCGTCAGGCTGCGTCATCGCAGAGCCCGAAGCGAATTGTGGCGACGACCCTGTGGTCGGAAGATTAATGTCTCTGATACCCATCGATTACCCCTATTTCTCGAAGCGCTTCCAAGGCGAGCGTCGCGGCCCGCGAGACTCACCCCACGCCGACCGACCGCGTTCGGTCAGACTATAGCCGCCTGAACTGGCGACGTTCCACACGCCTGCCGTTCATACGAACGCGACCCTTCTATAACTACGTCCGGAAAAAGAACCGCTCACGACGCGTTCAGCTTAAACCCCCCGCGCCGATCAACAAAGACCGCCTGGTTTTTCTCTGACGCCCCGCCGTCACAGGATTCGACAGCGGTTCTCTAGCAAAAATCCGGCACCACCCTGATTATCTCATCCTCATGCCGCAAGTTCAAGCCGAATCAGCCACCGAACCGCATAAATACTTCCGATTTGGTGATATTTATCCAAAAAGGCATTATTCCTTTGGTGCTTTAGTCCGCCTGCGCGGAGAATCTGTGACACGCCGAAATCGCCAGCGACCGCTGATCGGCCGATGATGGCCGGGGCTGCGATGGGTGGGATTTGTCGCGAGACGTGACGCTCGTTGACTTCGCTGTGGAGGCTTTCTAAAGTCGCCTGCCTGCCATGCACGAACACCGTGTCGGCGGAGATCAGGACCTTGGCAATGACGCTCAAACGGCGAATCGTCGGTACGCTCACCAACCTGGGCTTGATCGAGTTGGTGAACGAGACGCGAGGACTGGCCACGCTGGCAGCCCCGAGCGTGATCCTCGGAAACGCAGGATACCGCCTGCGCGGCGGCTCGGACGGCCTGCCCATTCCGCCCTCGCGGCTTATCTACCTCGTCGCGGGCACTTACGACATAGACTGGTTCCTGACGCTAGGTCTACGAGCCCACAAGGCCATCACCGGTGCCCTCGAACGAAACGGCATCGACGCCTCAAGGTTCGACGCGATTCTCGATTTCGGTTGTGGGTGCGGACGCGTGACCCGATCCTTCGCGAACCTCGACGGCGTCGATGTTCACGGATGCGACTACAACGCCAGACTGATCGACTGGTGCGCGAAGAGTCTGTCATTCGCAACTTTCAACACCAACCAGCTCACGCCGCCCCTGCCCTATCCCGACGGCAAGTTCGACCTCGCCTATGCACTGTCGGTCTTCACTCACTGGGGTCAGGACTATCAATTCGCCTGGATAGACGAGATGCGCCGTGTGATTAAGCCCGGTGGCCATCTACTCATGACCACCCACGGCGAGTCTTACCGCCCCACCTTGTCCGACGAAGAGCGCGCCGCATTCGATGCCGACGAGTTGGTCGTCCGCCGCGCCCACCTTGCCGGTAAGAACATCTGCACGACGTTTTACACCGAGCGGTACGTCCGCGCGCATCTCACCCGCGGATGCCAGGTCGTCGACTTCGTCCCCCAGGGCGCCAAGGGAAACCCAACACAAGATCTGTACCTCCTGAGATTCGACGGCCCGTAGTCCGACTTTTTCCGGAGGAAGGCGTTCGCGCTGAAGGTCCGGGAACAACGCAAAGCCAAACCCGCCGCACCTGTAAACCGATAGGGACATAGACTGACAGATGCCTCGATTTCACCCGCACGAAGGGAATGCAATGTCCAGCCCTCCGCCCGCAGACGAACGCAGCATCGCCGAGGGAATCATCGCGAGCGTCGAGATCCCGACTCTTCCCGAGGCTGCGGTGAAGTTGCTCACCATGTGTCGTGACGAATTGACCGCCGCCGGTGAGATCGTGCGTGTCGTCGAGCTCGATTCGGCGCTCAGCGCCAGGCTGCTCAAGATAGCCAACAGCGCCGCGTTCGGGCAGAGCGGGCGCGTGACGACGCTGACGCGCGCCGCAGTGGTTCTCGGCAACGAAAACCTTAGGGTCGCCGCACTGGGATTCCACCTGTCCAATGCTCTGGACGGCGTTGGATTGAAGGGTGCAGACTTGCGGGAATACTGGCGGGACAGCGTGATTCGGGCGTGCCTGGCGCGGCGCATCGCTCAGGCGGTCGGGCACCAGCCACGAGAAGAAGCGTTCTTAGTCGGCATGCTGCAAAACATCGGCACGCTCATCTTGGCCACGCACTTCGGACCCCTCTATGACGAGGCCACCGGCGACTGTCGCGGAGACGCCGCGGCCCGCCAGGCTTGTGAGAACGCCCACTTCGGAACGGACCACGCCGAGATCGGCAGGACGCTGGCGAGGCAATGGCGCTTCCCCGAATTGATGGCGGACGCTATCGGCAAGCAGTGTACAGAACCAGCCTGCTTCCAGACTCGGGAAGTGGGCGAAGTGCTATGGCAGATCGCGTATTTTTGTGCAGCAGTTCCGTTCTCTTCGGACCGGCAGACCGCGAGGCTTGGTGCGTCGCTCCGCAACCTTGCCGTGAGCGCCTTTGAGCTGTCCATGGAGGGACTGAGCAATGTATTTACGGACACGGTCGAGCAGTTCAATGCGCTGCACGCCGTATTCGCGCACATGATCCCCAACGACTGCGACGCGGCCTCCATTATGGGTGAGGCCCAACACCTCATTGAATCGTTCGACACCGAGATCAACGAGGGCATCTCTGACGCATAGACCGAGTCTCGGAACTTCTGCTGTACATATCCCAGGCGTATTGCATATTGAATAAGCAAGTGCAGCCGGCGCTCGACCCGGAGGGGTTCCAGAAGCCGTGTAGTGTCAGCATTTGACACTTTGCGGTGACGGACGCTGCGTTATGGGCTCTTGCCGGGGCGGGTCTTGTGCTTGACACGGCCGTCGGTGAGTTCCAAGAATCACGTGACGGGGCGGAGTCTGCGGCGGCGGCAAGACTGTCGCGTACGCAAGCAACGGAGGGGAGAGAAACCATGCAACGCGACCTCTCGGCGGTAGTACTCGCCGGCGTCCATGATTGGGGCGCCTGCGTGTTGAACCAGGCGATACTTCGTCCTCTGGCGCCAATCGCCAACCGGCCGATGATTGAACATGTCCTTGCCGCTCTAGCGCGGACGGGCGTGACACGTGTCGTCATCTGCGCAAACGGACAGGGCGGGCCACTGTGCGATGCGCTGGGCACGTACTCTATTGGCGGCATGCACTTAAGCTATCTTGACGACACCATGCCCCGAGGACCGGCCGGGTGCATCAAAGACGCAGCCGCCGGATTGGGCGAAAGCGATATCATCGCCATGGAAGCCAGTGCGCTTCCCTATTTCGATTTAGACACACTTGTGGACCGCCACCGCCGCAGCAACGCCGCGTTGACCATCGCGGCGTCGCGAAGTACGACCACCGACCAGAACACGTACGCGCCCATAGGAACGTACCTTGTGTCCGCAAAGGCCCTGCGATGTGTCCCGGAAAGAGGGTTTTTCGACATCAAGGAGGGATTGGTTCCGAAACTCCACCAAGCGGGACAACGTGTGGACGTCTGCACCGTCGACGGGATGGCCCCCCACCTTCAGGGTATGTCCAGTTACTTCGCGCTGAACGACTGGGCGGTTCAGTTGGCTGAAGACGGCGGATGGGGACTGGACGGATACGCGCGCGAAGGAGATGCCATCATCCACATCGACGCTCGCATCGACGTGTCCGTGCGCCTTCTTGGTCCTGTTATCATCGGGCCCGCGGCGGCGCTCAAGCGCGATGCGATCGTGGTCGGACCAGCCTCGATCGATCGTGAGGCAGTGATCGGAGCGCACGCCGTCGTGTCTCGATCGGCCGTGTGGACCGGAGCACGCGTCGCGGACCACGCACAGATCGATCGTTGTGTTGTGACGTGCGGCGCCCGCGTAGCCGAGCGTACCGAGTTGTTCAACGCGGTGTGCATGACCCAGAACGACGAGCGAGGATACGGCGGCCGAAATCTGCCATTCGCCGCCCGTGACAAAGACAAGGCCCCGATCGCAGCCGACCCGGTCGGCGCCACTTCTACTTGACTCTCCCAAGGAGCATGGAATCAAAACGCGCCCGGCGCGTCTTAGTGTTGAGTTCCTCTTGGCATGTCCTGGGCGGGTATCACCTGCCGCAACTGAGCAAGAAGGCGGGCGATCAGTCTGGATGTCGTTTGCGGCACGGTGTCTGGATCGCAGCACGTGGGGTAGGAGTCGCGCTACGATGCACAAGTTGGGTCAGCGGCCCGCTGCAACTGTTCTTGAATCGTCTCGATCAGCTTTCTGCGGTCGATGGGCTTCGTTGCGTAGTCGTCGCACCCGGCGTTGATACATCTTTCGCGGTCGCCCTCCATTGCGTGGGCGGTGAGCGCGACGATCGGCTCTGTGTAGCCTTGCTGCCGAAGCCGTGTCGTAGCCTCATACCCGTCCATTATTGGCATCTGCATGTCCATGAGGATGACATCGAACGGGTTACCGTCGTCGCGTGCCGCCAGTGCGGCGTCGATCGCGAGCTTGCCGTTTTCCATGACGCTCACATTCGCGCCCGCCTTCTTCAAGACAAACGAGATGAGCCGCTGGTTGTCCGGGCCGTCCTCGGCCAGCAGGATGTGGAGGCCCTGGAGATCTGATGGCAGGACACGTGCCGCGTCGTGGGAGGTGTTGGTTATCACGGCGGCGGAGGTGGGGTTGGCGAGCATCTTCACGCCCTCTATCGACCCGGTGGCCACGGTGGCGCGGAAGCGTGTACCCGTACCGACCTCGGATTCAACCAATTTGATATCACCGCCGAGCAACTCGGCGAACCGCTTGCTGATCGTCAGTCCGAGTCCCGTACCGCCGAACTTGCGGGTCGTCGATGTGTCCGCCTGCGTGAACGGCTGGAACAGAATCTTCGCTTGCTCGTCGCTCATACCAAGGCCGGTGTCCAGTACATCGAACTGCATGTACGGCGACGATGGCGGAGTCCTCGCGTGGTTACCGTTCGCGGCACCTACGAAACGGACGATCAGCCTAACCGCGCCCTCGTCGGTGAACTTGATGGCGTTGCCGATCAGGTTGATGAGGATTTGGCGCAGACGGACAGCGTCACCTTGGATGGTCTCCGGGATCGCGGCGATGTACTCGGAATCGAAGTCCAGTCCCTTGGCGTCGGCTCGGACGCGCATCAGCGAAGCCACGTCGGCGACGATCCCACACGGCTTGAAGCGATTCTGTTCCACGGTCATCTTGCCCGCTTCGATCCTGGAAAGATCGAGGATGTTGTTGATGATGTTGATTAGATACTCGCCGTTTCTCCTGACAGTCGCTATCGCTTCTACATTCTCCTGTTTGACGACGTTTTCCGCGATGTTTTCGGTAAACCCCAATACAGCCGTCATTGGCGTACGAATCTCGTGGCTCATGTTGGCGAGGAACTCGCTCTTGGCGCGGTTGGCGGCTTCTGCTTTGTCGGTCATGGTGTTCGCTCGGGCGGTCTGTTCCCTGAGGTTGATCGTGCTCGTGAGGATGTCACGGTCAACCCGTCGTAGTGTGACGAACAGGAATCCTACGAGCGCGGCTAGGAGCGCCCCCGCCGCCGCCAAGGACATGACGAGCATCCGGCTGAAGTTGACCACGGCTTGCGTGGTATCGTGGAAGACGAGCAGGTTGCCAACCTCGGCTCCGGATACGTCATGGAGAGGCGAGGTTAGAATCCGCCACACCCTGCCGTCGAAGTCCGCGCCGGCGGTCACGTTGTGTTGTTCACGAGTCGTTTCCTTGACAAAACGCTCTGCTTCGACGGGGAACCGGGATAGCGACGTGTAGATCAGCACATCATCGGGGAATCGGTTCCAGTTTCCCTTCCGGCCGAGCATCTTCATGCCCGCTTCCCACTTCGCCCGCTGCAGGGCGCTCTTGCGAATGATCACCGTCAGCTCGGTTTCGTGTCCGCTGTGCGTTACTGCCAGAATGTCCTCGATCTCCTTGCCCAGTTCCAGATATCCGACGAGCGTGGCGCCGTCGAGAACCGGTTGTACTACCCTTAGCGTGAAGGTACCCAGCGGACCTAGCTCTATGCCCGAACTTGGTATTCCCGTGCGCTCCGCTTCACGTGCAGTGAATCGGTTGATGAGGTCACCGTGCTTCGATGGATTATGCACTCGAAGCAGGTTCACTCGGTCCGGCCCGTGGAAGTAGAGGTGTGTGATGCCGTGCTCCTCCCGAAGCTTGGCGAAGCTTGGCCTACAGGCCGCCAGAAGACGATCTCTGTCCAGTGTCTTGAGCCCATCGGTCAGGACCGGATCGCGGAGCAGAACATGTCCAAGGCTATCCACCGCGTCGGCTTGTCGGAGCAAGCCCGTCCTCAGTGCGTCGGAAGCGTTGTTCAGCACCGCCCGGCTGGAGTGTTCCAAGGTTCCTCGCTGCGTGTGTAGCAAAGCCGCGGCGAACCCACCGATTAGCAAGACGAAGAGGAGCGTCAGGGGAACCATCAAACGACGCTGGACCTGGTTGGCCGACACGTCCGAGGGCAGCTCTGGCGCGGTGCTGGGTTCGTACAGACTTGGTCGACGCGGTGCTGTCATGCGGTGCTCTCGGGGGACCAGAATTTCGTACGTAGACGTACGCATACAATCGGCACGTTGGAGACGCCGGAAAACATGTTTGTCAGCCAACGGGCAAAGTCTTGTCCGATATTAACGCAGATTTTGC
>JAJDDU010000223.1 GCA_029260155.1 Phycisphaerae bacterium
ATCGGCAGGGTCCGGATTCGGATCGCTTTCAGGGGTAGTATTCACATCGGACATGCGTCACACGCCTCCACCAAACCGTTTTCCAGGGCGTTGCAGCCATGTTCCCCGCCCAAGGCGAATACTACCGTGGAGGCAACCTGCAGTCACGCCGATGAACTAGCATGCTTGACATCCACCCGCACAGCCTCACGATGACAACTGTGTTGACTGCGAGCGGCGATTTCAAACACGAAAGGCCGGGCCAACGATGACAGAAGCGCGGGAAGAAGCTCAACCAGATCTGAGAAGCCAAGACAACCGTCGCGCAAGAACAGATCGGCGCATCGGACTCGATCGGCGGCGCGGGCCGGGCAGGCGGCGCGGGGAAATCCGAAAAGAGGCTGAAGAAGGCGAGATGAGCGGCGAGCTCCTCGAGTTCGTCATGGCCGTGGACGAGTACAAGCGAATTAACGAACGCCCGTTCCCAAGCTGGTCGGAGATCTTCGAGATTGTTCACTATCTGGGCTACCGCCGAGTCGCTGAACGCGCCGAACACATCAACAAGCCAACCGAAGAAGCAGGCGGCGACGAGTAGCGTCCCGCCCCCCTCGCGTCAGCCAAGGCCGGTCGTTTATCGCGACGCGGGGATCGTCAAACGAAAACACGCGCCGGCGGCGTGCGGATCATTCTGTACCAGTTCCAGCTTGCCGTTCAGCAGTCGTGACCAGCTCCGTGCGAGGGCAAGTCCGAGACCAATGCCGCCGGGGCGTTGCTTGTCGTGATCGCGCCCGCGCCGAAAAGGCCTGAACACCAGATGCCGTTGCCGCGGGTCGACGCCGGGCCCGCAATCCTCAACATCAATGCTGAGGCGATGACCGTGTTGCGGCGTAGCGCGCACCGTAATCGTAGGATCCTGCGCGTCGCGCGAGTGCTTGCAGGCGTTGTCCACAAGGTTGGAAACCACTTGCCGAACAAGCTGGGGATCGGTGTGGACCGTGGTTTCTGACAGTCCGTTGACGTCGATCGTTAGCTTCTTGCCGGCCTTCTCGCAGCGCACCTCGCATTGCACGCGAACAGAATCGAGTAGCTCCGCGACCGTGACCGGTTGGATGTCCAGCGACACCTTGTGGTTTTCGACGCGCGCGTATTCCAGCACTTCGTCCACCAGATCCGACAGCCTCTCGGACTCGGTGTTCATCGTCTGAACGTAACGATCGCGATCGGCCGGGCGAACGAGCCCGCCGGCCAGCATGTCCGAATACAAACGCAACGTCGTCAGCGGCGTTCGCAGCTCGTGGGTCACCGCATAGGCGAACTGCGTGCGGCGTTCGGCGAGCGCAAGCACGTTGCGAATCCCCAGTCCGACACCACCAAGAATCGCGACCGCCGCCGCCCAAACAAAACCGATCAACCCATACGTCGACGTACGCGACAAAGATCCCTGCACCGCGGGTGCTACCAAGATCGCCGCGGGGAGCGTCGCCAGAAGCCACTTGTGCTCCTCGGCGTCCTCACTGCGTACCGGCACAAGATCCGCGCCCTCGGGAAGGTCGCGCCTCACTTCCTGAACTAGCTGCTGTTTCAGGAGCTCCCAGTCCAACAGCACGCCCTGGATCGCCCCGAGTCTCTGCACGTCAGTGGTGAGCGTACGTAGCAGCGCCAATTGCGGCCTGCCCAATTCGTCCTCGTCGAGCCAGACCGCACTCATCGGTGACACTGTCAGGCCTACGAAGGGGTCATTCGGATCATCAAATGTTGAGTGGTCAAGGATGTTGCCCCGCGATTCACACAAATCGGGCGGCAGGACTCGGAATTGCCGCTGCCGCAGGATTTCCGCGCGAAGCCGGTACTCCTGGTTCTTGGGTCGAAGGCACACGGTGCCGATGCACTGGTCCGGATCGTTGATGGACCCGTCGGCACCGTTGGCCCACTGGCTGTAGACGTCCAATTGCGCCGCCAAGCCGTGGTAGGTCACGCGTTGTTGAAGACGCGCAAGCGTCGCAGCCGCCTGCATGCCCACGGCCGGGTCCACCCGCGCAATCTCCGCACCCGCCGAAAATCGCTCGCCGGTCGGAACTTGAGGGCTCTGCCACCCGCCGCCCAAGTCAACCTGGAAGTGAAGCCGGGCCCACGGATCCAACTCCTGCACGATCAGCGGCGACGGACGCATGAAGTCCTCGCCAACGACCTTCGTGCCGTCCTGCCGGTACACCGACGAGTAACTGTACGGCGAGTAGTCCCAATAGGGCCTCGACGTCTCGGTGAGCAGAATCGTCGAGAAGAAATTCTCGATGCGCTGGGCCGCGCTTGTGACCATGTTGTCGTGATCGTTCTCGTGAATGACGTCGGCTTGTCTTTGCTGCAATTCTGCGAGCTTGACGGAAAGATTGGTACCCCAAGTCACGCCCCCCAGGATCAACACAGCCAGCATGCAATACGCCGTCAGCGCCCACCGTACGTTCCGGCTGGCCCACGTCATTGCGACTGCTCCGAACCGACCTCTCGTTCCGTGACCGCGACGCCGCCACCCAGCATGTAGCCCTTGCCACGCACTGTCTTGATCCACTCAACTTTGTCATCGGCGTCCGCCGGGGCGAGTTTGTTTCGCAAACGCGTGATGTGCATGTCCACGGCGCGCGTTTCGAGATGCTGATCGTCGATCCCCCATACGCGCGCGAGAAGTTCGTCCCGCGAAATCACGTGGTCTGCATGTGTGGCCAGATAGCGCAGAATCTCCGTCTCCATCTCCGACAGTACCGCGACCGTCCCGTCGGCGAAACGCACCTCGGATCGGGCAAGGTCAATCGTGTGCCCATTGGAAGCGATCGACTGAATCGGGTGCGGCCGATCCGGGCAGCGACGCAGGACCGCCTCCACCCGCGCGAGCATCTCCCGTGCGGAAAACGGCTTTACCACGTAATCGTCCGCGCCCAGCTTTAGCCCCCGAACACGATCATCTTCCGAACCACGCGCCGTGAGAACGATGACCGGCAGCGTCGGATGCGTCTTGCGCAACGCCGCCAGCACATCGAACCCGTCCATCTTCGGCAGCGCGAGGTCCAGCAGCACCAAATCGACGTCCCGACCGCGCGCAGCCGTCAAGCCCGCTTCGCCATCGGCAGCTTCCACCGCGTCGTATCCCGCGTACGCAAGCGCATCGATAACGCCCCGCCGGATGGCGTCTTCGTCCTCAACTACAACGATAATTCGACCGGCCATCAATGCCACCTTCGGCGCGCAGCGCGCAACGCGAAAAACACATAGCTGTTATCCAACACTAACATGATACCGCCCCGCACAGCCAAAGGCGACATCCAACGCCGCCGACCGCCGTAACAAGTGCGCAACGCCGATGCAGCAACCGATCCCCGCCGCAAGAGGGTCGATAAGACGCGTCGGCGACAGTCGAGGCGGCTAGACCACGTCCGACCCACGCGCCCGCCCGCGGAACGGCGCGGTGGCAGATGTTCCGATGGATCACCAACACGTGGGTAGTCCATCTCTTTGTGGTCTGCCGATTATCCTGGGGTCGTCGGCACCTTGTTATGGACGCATAGAGCTCAGGGACTCACCGGCCCATACGCGGGTCGCAGGGGCTGCACCGTTGATTAATTGCCTAAATGCCAACAGGTCGAACGGCGCGACGGTGTCGTCGCGGTCTGTGTCGACGTAGTCGGCTTCAGTGCCCTGGGTCGGGTTGGACAGGTCGTTCACGACCTGGCGAAAGGCCAGCAGGTCAAACGGCGACACGTCGCCACTCTGATCCACGTCGGCGGGCAGGAATGCCACGTCCACGCGGTCCGGCTCGTCCGTATCGGAACCGAGGTTGCCCGCGTCGACGATGGTGTTGGGCGGGTCGGCGAAGTCCTGCACGTTGGCTTCGATGGTCGTGTACTCCTGGAGGGCGATGGGCCTATCGAGCGTCAGCACGACGAGCGGCATGTCGTCAGTGTTGACGGACGTCACTGCCGGCGCCGTTCCGCTGCCGGTCTCATTGACCTGGAAGGCCGCTGGCGTCAAATCACCGCCACCGATGGACTGGACCGGCTCTGAGAACAGAATGGCCACCTCGGTGATTCCCAAGTCAGTTTCGGTGCCGTCCGAACTCTCAGCGCGCGGATCGATGTACCCACTGAACGGGCGAGTCTGGCCTGCCAAGCCGGCGCCATGCACGATTTCCGGCGGCGCATCGGCAAGGTGTACCACCCAGCTCTCCGATGCAAATGGTCCCAATCCGCCCCAGCCGGTGATCCACTCACCATCCGACGAAATGTCTGACACGAAGTTAAACGTATAGCCGTCGGGGTAGGCGATACCTATCTCGTCGAGATAATCATCGAACCTGATCGTCCCGACGCCCTCTCGCCAAATGTAGGCAATGCCGAAGCTCGCCGGAGCTTAGGAAACCGTACCACCAACAACCGTCGCGCCGTCAGCGGTAATGCCGACACCGAACATGGCGCTTCCCGCGCCAACTGCGAGATTCGGAACCTCTTCAGATGTGTTGGTCACGGTGTTGTAGCGGTAAGTATCCGTCGGGGGACCGAAGAACCCGCCGGAAAGGCCGGTGACCCATTGACCGTCGTTGCTCACCGCCTCAGCCTCCTGCGCGCCGCTGCCATTCGGCCTGACGATCAGTTCCTGCACGCCATCGACCCAAACGGCGCCCTGTCGGAATCCCGTTTCCGAGTCCTGCCAGCCGACGACGACGTTGCCGTCAAGGTCCACGCCGTTGGCGCGGCTGGAACGGCCCGGAACGGTTGAACCTAGGTCGGTCACGCCGCTGAGGTCGCCCTTGATCGCGTGGGCGCCGCCGCCGGACAGCCAACCGAGCCCCACCACGTAGTTCCCGTCACCCGACACACCCCAGCCGGAACTGATCTCGGTGCCCGACGATCCGCCAATGCCGCCGATCGGATTCCACACGCCGGCGCCGACGTCGTAGTACGAGGCCTCATTGAAACCGGACGCCGGATTCAGATACGTGCCACTGACACGCGTGCCATCGTTCGAGATTTTGCCTTGTCCGCCGACCCCGTTGCCCGGTGGCGTTCCGCCGATATCGAGAGCCCCGCCATCGGGCGTCCAAACGAAGTAGCCGTTGGCACCGCCTGACACGGTGCCATCGTCGCTGATACCCTCAGACCGGTTGCTCCCTGGGGCGATCCGCCAGAACTCGGCGAGTGACGCCGGGGGCATCGTCGCCACTGCGATCACAACTCCTATCGCAAGCACAATCCGCTTGTTCATCTTCTTGTCCTCCTTCTGGATGACGGCACGGACCAACCGGCTGGCCGCAACTGCTTGGGCGTGGTTGCAAAACCGCCTCGCGGGGAATCGGAGGCCTGTCACCGCCCAGCGATCAAGCCTCAATCAGTAATCCTAGCCAATCGGCCCATTCGATTCCAGCAACAAGGTGCAAGGCAGCGAATCTCGCATGTTCGCTCAACCAGGAGGGGCAGTCCTTACCCCGGATGCGCCTGGGACCACGTCTACAGATCTTTTCCGCACAGTGCCGAATCTCTGATAGTGGATGATCCGGACGCAGCGCTAAGTGCATTGCGTCAACAGGTAGGGCTTGAGCAACTCGATCGTCGCGTCGTCGCGCAGATCGGCCTTGCCAAATCCGCGCACGGCGCCTGCGGCCATCGCTCTGGTTTGTGCGTCTTCATAGTTGCTGATCATCATGACCGGAACGTCGCGCCATCGCTCGTCCGCCTGCATGCGCTCGATCAGCGGCAACGCGTCAGACGAGTCCGCGAAGATCAGGCGGTTGACCAAAACGAGATCGTATTCACGCCCCCCAAGTGCAGCCAAGGCCTCCTCGACGTGCATCACGCGGTCCACGTCAACGTCAAAACGGGACAACAGGCGGAGCATCGCGCCGTGGTCCGGATCGCAATTGCCCACATCGAGTGCACGCCGTCTATTCAGAGCCACGTATGAGCCTCCTCGTTCACTGTGACCGAACTCCCGGCTTGATCGCCGACGCCCGATCCATCGCCCCATTCCGATCCACCCGCAAAATCGCCATAATCCACGCTGCGTTCAACCGTAGACTCAACGCATGGCTGTCTGCAGGGCGCGAAATCCACGTACTGGGATTATATGACGCTCTTGGGCCTAAACCAGTGGATCCGGGTATTGATATGGCACGTACGGCTACGGTACACTGTACCGGGTAGAGCGTGTCGGCGTTCCGGGCAATCGCGTCAAGGCGGCGCGTCGACAGAGGAGGAGGAATGATGCGTACCCCCATACTGTTGTTGTCAGCCACCGCTGCGCTCTTGAGCACCCTTGCGCCACTGGCGTTAGGTCAAAGCAACGGGTGCGAGCTGCAAAAGCTGGGCGCTTTCGACGCCGAAACCGGCGACTGGTTCGGCCACTCAGTCGACATGACGTACGACGGAACCGCATCGTCCGTCGCCATCATCGGTGCCTACCGCGACCCGGAAGCGGGCGTCGATGCCGGCTCCGCTTACGTCTATCGATACGACCCGTCGTTCGACACATGGGTCCACGAACAGAAACTCCTCGCCTCGAACGCAGCCACCGGCGATGAATTCGGCCGGCGATCAATCGCCATCGCCGGAAACGTAGCGGTCGTCGGCGCCAGCCGACACGACGGCGCCGCTGACAATTCCGGATCAGCCTACGTGTTCCGATTCGACCCCGGCACGCAAGAGTGGAACGAAGAACAGGAGCTCACCGCTTCGGATGCAAGCGAACTCGCCGGATTCGGAGTGTCGGTTTGCGTCAGCGACGACGTCATCATCGTCGGCGCCTGGGGCGACAGCGAAGTCGCCCTCCGCGGAGGGGCCGCGTACGTGTTCCGATACGATACCAAGTTAGAACAATGGATCGAGCAGCAGAAGCTCGTCGCCTCCGATGCCGCCGGCAATGACCAGTTCGGCAACGACGTGGCCCTCAGCGGGGACGTTGTCGTCATCGGCGCCAACGCCCGCGACGAGGGCGCGGTCGACACCGGCGCAGCCTACGTGTTCCGCTACGATTCCGACCTGCTTGAGTGGCTTGAAGAACAAAAACTCACCGCCGACGACGGTGACTTCCAAGACCTCCTCGGCTGGGCGGTCGCGGTAGACGAGCCCTTCCCCGGCACGCACGTCGCGGTGTTGGGTGCTCGTTTCGACGACAGCGCAGCCTCGAATGCGGGATCCGCGTACGTCTTTCGTTACGATTCGATTTCGGGCACTTGGCTCGAAGAGCAGGAGCTCACCGCCGCCGACGCAGCCGCGTCCGACCTCTTGGGCACGTCCGTCTCCATCGACGGAGACCTGATCGCCATCGGCGCCGAAAACGCAGCCGCCGCAACACCCAACTCCGGAACGGGCTACGTGTTCCGCTACGACGACTCCGACGAGACGTGGGTCGAGGACCGCAAACTTGTGTCCGCCGACGCGGGCGTTCGTTTTCTTGGCGGCGCAGTATCCCTAGCAGGTGGCGATACCGGGCGAGCGATCGCACTCCTCGGAGCCCGCACAGCCGAATCCGAATGCGCAGAACCCGGCCCCTGCTTCCCGGGCGCTGCCTATGCGTTCGCCGTTGGTGGCCTTGACGACGATTCCGACGGCGCGCTCGATGAATGCGACAACTGCCTTGGCATCGCAAACGGGGGACAAGAGGACTGCGACGACGACGGTGTTGGAGACGCGTGTGCCAACATTGCTCCCGGTGACTTCGACGGCGACGGGTTCGTCGACTTGGGCGATTTCGACAGCTTCGCAGACTGCTCGAGCCCCGACGGATTGCCCCCCCTCCCCACCATGCCCGCCTGCGTCAATGCATGCATTGTCGCATTCGATTCCGACGACGACGGTGACGTAGACCTACTCGACTTCGCGTCGTTTCAAGCACTCTTCGATACCCCGCAACCGTAGGACGAGTTTCCCCGCCCCCATCCGTCAAGATTAATCTCAAAAACCACTTGACTTCCCACCTACTTGACGTATTCTAAGTGTATACCCTGTCGGACGAAGTCTCATCACTACAGAATGGGAATAGATGGTATCCGGCACCGAGGAATCGTAATGGCGTCGAACTGGCTGTGCTTGGACAATTCGAGAATGCACTGTTGCCGACAGAGTGGTGACAAACGCTCGCTACCGGCAATGAAACGCGGTGCGTTCGCCTATGCGACAAACGCTCTTGCCGCCATCGGCGATGCGTTTGATACGCACGGTCCGCCTCCAGGGTGACTCCATAGCGCAATGTGGATGTTTGCAAGCCCTGAAGGTCGCCACCTTCGGGGCTTTTTTTGTGTTCTAACCAAGAGAATCGCAATACGCCCCGCCTGGGGCGCCCATGGCTTCGGCCGTGGCAAACCCGAACGAACGGGTAACACCGGTGTTGCGCCGGCGGCATACCGCGCGTCCAGTGGACTTGTGGCGGTCTGTTCCGTACACGGCATCGGAAACGATATCGGTATGTACCGAGGTAGCTCAAATGGCAGAGCGCACGACTGTTAATCGTGGTGTTGCGGGTTCGAGTCCCGCCCTGAAACCAATGCCTTCGGGCAGGTTTGTTGTAGCAGGTTGTGGGAGTGATTGACCGGTCAGTCGGTTGGGATTGCTCGGTTTCCACTGCGATTGCGCAGTGGAGCCGGCAATAACAACACCGCGCGAATGGCTTTGCAGTCGCGTGAATACAGGCGATCTATATTACGCGCAGAGGGTCTGCGCCGCGTGCGGCGAGGATCACGAACTGCGGAGTAATCAATGGAACGCCCGGAGCCCGACTCCGCCAGGATTGCGGGGCAGACCGTGATAATCACCCTGCGACTTGCACATTTGCACTGTGACCGCCTCGCGTTGAGGCGGATGGAACGGAATGAAAGGAGGTCGTCCATATGTTCGGCCTGATTCGTATTAAGTCGTACCAAAAGGGACTGCTGTTTCGCTTCGGCGACTTCGTAAGAGTTCTCGAGCCCGGAAAGCACCGCCTCTGGAGTAGGCTGTGGAGTCGCCGCCGGGCCGAGGTCGAAATCGTCAGCACGCTCGACACCAAGTTCGAACACGCGATGCTCGACGTGCTGCTCAAAAACGCTGGGCTATGCGATGCGCTGACCATCGTCGACCTGGCCGACCATGAGCGAGCGCTTGTATGGGCAGACGGCCGACTGGCGTTCATCGTCGGCCCAGGCCGGCACGCGTTTTGGAACGATCCCTGCAAGCTCGGCACTGAGGTCTTCGACACGACCACGCTGCGCTTCACCCACCCGAAGCTGGAGGCCGTCGTCTCCCATCCGGGCGGGGCCAAGTGGCTCGTCGGAATCAACGTGTCCGAGCACGAGGAAGCGATACTCTCCAAGGACGGCGAGATCGTCCAGCTGCTCGGCAAAGGCCGTCACGTGTTCTGGGCCAACGTAGGCCGAGTCACCTGGAGGACGGTCGACCGCCGTGAGCAGGTCGCAGACGTTGCAGGGCAGGAAATCATGACCAAGGACAAGGTCACGCTGAGGGTCAATCTCCTGGTAGCTTATCAGGTAACTGACACGATCAAGGCCGTCACCGTCGTAAGCGATCATGCGCAGACGCTCTACCGCGAAGCGCAGCTCGCCGTGCGTGCGGCCGTGGGAACGCGAACACTGGACGCGATTCTGGCCGACAAGGAGTCCGTTGGAGGTGAGGTCAAAAACGTCCTCGACACGCGGGCATCCCAGTTCGGCGTCGTCGTCAGGAGCGTCGGCCTCAAAGACATCATCCTGCCGGGTGAGATGAAGTCCATTCTGAACCAGGTGATCGAGGCCGAGAAGTCCGCCCAGGCCAACATCATCAAGCGGCGTGAAGAGACGGCAGCCGCGCGCAGCCAAGCGAACACGGCCAAGCTGCTCGCGGAAAACCCGGTCCTGGCGCGGATGAAGGAACTGGAGTTGCTCCAGGACGTTCTGGCCGGCGCGAAGGTCTCCTTCGTACTCGGCGACGGCGACATCGCGGGGCAACTGCGAGGATTGACGCAACGTGAAAAACTGGACTCCTAACGATTGAAAGGAGGTGATCGCCCAATGGCGAGCAGAGGTGGTGGCAATGCGCTTTCACCTCTGCTTCTGCGCGCACCGGGCAGCCGTTCCAGATGTTCAATCTGCATGATGCGAAGCGCGCAAGAGTCGCAGGCCGTTGAACGTAACCAGCAAGGACGCGCCCATATCGGCTGCGATGGCCATCCAGAGGTTGGCAAGACCAATGACCGCCAAGCCCGCGAACAGCGCTTTGACGGCCAGCGAGAATACGATGTTCTGCGCGATGATCACCCGCGTCCGCCGGCTGTGGCCGATGAGCCAGGGAAGCTTGAGAAGGTCATCCGTCATCAAGCCGACATCTGCGGTCTCGAGCGACACGTCCGTGCCGCCGCTGCCCATCGCGATTCCGACGTGGGCGGCAGCCAGTGCGGGTGCGTCGTTAATGCCATCGCCGACCATGACGACACGCTCGCCGGCGGCTATGTGTTCCTCGACGATACGCACCTTGTCCGCCGGCAGCAGCTCAGCCTTGTAGTCGATTCCGCCGCAGTCCGCTGCCACCGCACGCGCAGTGCCCTCGTTGTCGCCCGTGAGCATTACGAGCGTCTGCACGCCGCAAGCACGCAACGCTTCAATGGTATCGCGAGCCTCGACGCGGAGGGAGTCCGACAACAAGAAAAAACCCAGCGGCCGCGTGGCGGAACTGAGCGCGACGACGATGTGGTCGCAGTCCTCGTGCTCGATCATCGCGTCGTGAACTTCGCCGGAGCAGAGGCCTCGCTCCTTGAGCAAGCGGTGGTTGCCGATGAAGTACTCCGCGCCGCCGACGGTTGCGATCGCGCCCTTGCCCGGCACTGCTTCGTAGTGGTCGCACGGCGGCGCGGTCACGCCTTGCGCGCGGGCGTGGTCGACGATTGCCCGAGCGATCCAGTGCTCGCTTCTTTGCTCAATGGCAGCCGCGATTTCGAGGAGCGAAGTCTCCGACATCTCGTTGACCGCGACGACGCGCTCTACCGTTGGACGACCTTGCGTAAGCGTGCCGGTTTTGTCCAGTGCCATGGACGTGACACTCCCGACGGCTTCGAGATACTCGCCGCCCTTGATGAGCACGCCGTTGCGCGCAGCCGCCGTCAGCCCGCTGACGATGGTGACAGGCGTCGAGATGACCAGTGCGCACGGGCAGGCGATGACTAGCAAAACCAGCGAGCGGTACAGCC
>JAJDDU010000224.1 GCA_029260155.1 Phycisphaerae bacterium
CATGGGACGGATGGCGTACGAGTCCGGCGAGGAATTCAACGCGGGGAGGTTCTGGAACGAGGCCATTACCCGTGACCCGTCACTGGTCATCGCCCACGAGAAACTCATCGATCTGCGCGTCGAAATCGCGGACATGTACCATCAACCCACTGCATGGCTGCGCCTGAAACAGGCCGCCGAGGCGCTGTTGCAGGTCGACGAACAGAATCCCAAGGGACTATTCACGCGCGGCTATGCCTTCATCGAACTCTTCAAGCTGACGCAGGAGAAGGATGGGGGCAGCGCCCGGAAGGGATTCGAGAATATCCGTCGCGCCGTGCAGTTGGCGCCGGAGGAAGTGAAGTACTCTATCGCGCTGGCCACCTATCTGATCGATCCTACGCTCGACACCGCCCCGATGGGCGAGGAATCATTCGAGGAGGTTGAGCGACTCCTGCGCACGCTGGTCGACGACAACCAAGAGCCCGGCGACAACGCCGCCCGCGTGCGTTTGACGCTGGCGCGGTTTTTCGGGGCGATGGGCAGGCACGACGAGGCCGTCGCGATGTTCGCGGAGGCCGAGTCCGTGGTCGGAAGCGACCGGGAGGCGGCTACCCACGTCAAGAATCAGCAGGCCCAATACTGGTCTGGTCGCTGGTTCGCAGCCGCGAACAACCGGGAGGACGTCGACCGCCTCGATACCTACTTCGAAAGTGCGCGATCGCTGCTGGAAGAGAGCATTCAGCTGGACGGCGAGGCGTTCCTACCCTATCTGATGCTGGCGGAGTTGCATGCGCTCCGCGGCGAGAGACTTGAGGCGATCGAGGCCTGCGAGCGCCGGATTAGCAAGACGATCAACCGCGTCGGGCTCAAAGCCGGCATCCGAAAGTACGCGCGATATCTTTTGTTGGTCAAAGCCGTGGACGAATGCCTCGCTCATGCGGCTGGGCTTGAGCCAACCACACCAGAGTTCGACGAGATGGTGATCAAGGCGGAGGGATTCTGCCAACTCGCGCTCGGTGAATTCCCGTCCCGCGGCGCGGCCCTTCATTCCATGGGAAAAATCAGATTGGCACGCGGCGACGAACTCGAAGCAATCGCCTACCTTCAACGTGCTAAAGACGCCTACGGACTCCCCAACTGGCAGAACAGCAAGACCTTGGCGCAGTTGTTGCTGCGTAACAACCAGCCGGGAGCGGCCATGGAAGCCATCAACGGTGCGCTCGCGGATGTCAAGGCGAATCCGCTCTGTTTCGGAGTGGCTGCGCAGATAGCAATCGCGCTGGACGATCCGGTTCTAGCGATTCAACACGCGGACAAGCTCCTGCGAGCCATGCCGGGCAATCGCGAGGCCAGGCGCATCAAGATGCACGCATTGCGCGCACGCGGCGATACGGAACTGGCGGACGCCATCGCCCAGTCACTTGGTGACAGTCAAGCGTCCGACGTTATGCAGCAGGCCGCCCTGCTGCAATCCGAGGGGAAGACGGACGACGCGATTCGCACGCTCACAGCGTTCTTGCAGAACGCGCCGGACGATGTGGCCGTCTTGCGACTGGCGGTATCTTACCTGAGCAACGCCGGTCGGCGCGATCAAGCCCGGACGCTCGCCGAGCAGGCCCTTCGGTCCGCTCCCGACAACTACGAGATCAAGCTTCTGGGCATCATCGCAGACCCGAACTTGACGGACGAGCAGCGAAGCAACGCCCGACTGGAAATCATCGATGGAATATCCGACCCCTTCAAACGCAGTTTCGAACGTGCCCGCTGGTATGGCGAACGCGGGCAGAAAACCGAGTACATCAACGCCATCGCGGAAGCGGAGAGGCAACTTCTCGCCCCCGACAGCCCCTACGGCCAATCGGAAAAACGTCGCTACCTTCGCACCATCATAGAGCGCCAATTCGTGTACGCCCTGACCCAAAAAAACGCAGAAGGCGTAGACGTCATCGTGAACAAGGCGGTCAAGAACAACATCGACGGTGCCGACGGACTCACCTATCGCGGTCGCGCGCAAATGCACGCTCGGCGCATTGAATTGGCGCTTGGCTCGTTCAAGGAGGCACTGGCCAAACAACCCGCAGATGCCAGAACACTGACCCACGTCGGGCAGTGTCACATGTCGCTCGATCCGCCGCAGCTCTTCGAGGCCAAGACCTACTTCGAGCGGGCCGTAGCGGCGAACCCCAATCTCGGACTCGCCCAGAAGGGGCTGGCAATTGTCGCCAAGGTGAGCGGTGACGACGACGAATTCGAGCTTCGGTTGGCGATCGCAGCCCGCCTGTTGCCCGATGACGCATGGGTCAAGGGCGCACTGCTCACCAAGCGTGAAGAGGCTTCGCCCGAGGCAGGCATCGCACGCCGTGAGGAGATTCGCTCCAGCGAGCCGGAAAACATCGAGAACCTCATCGCGCTGGGACGACTCTATCTCAAGGCCAGGCGAATCGAAGAGGCCACCGAATGCTACGAGACTGTCCTACGAACACCGGACCTGGACCCCCGAACGACCGTGGCTGTGTCAGCGTTCTTGCGAAAGACCGGCAATACCGAACGCGCGATGCAAGTGCTCGAAGATCTCGTTGAGAAAACGGCGGAGGCGGAAGGCAAAGCCAACGCGGTACTCCTGATCGCCGATCACTGGCACAAACTCGGCGATGCCGCCAAGGCGGACGCGGCACTCGCCCGCGCCGCAACGTTCAAAGAGACGCTCGAAGTCTGCGCCGCGACCGCCAAGTTTAAGTCGGACGTCGGCGACTATCCCGCCGCGTTGCAATGGTACGCACGCGCGACCGAGCTGGCGGATCAGTCGTCGCCGGAAATGGGAGCGTACTTCCGACGCGCCCGAATCGATATTCTGTTTCGGGCACGCGAACATGATCTGGCCGAGCGAGAGATCACCGACTTCATCGAACGCTTCCCCGAAGACCCGAGCGGCCTGCTGCTCAAGAGCGCCATCGATACGGTGCGAGGCGATGTCGATTCAGCCATCGCGAGCATCGAAAGATACCTGGAACAAAGACCCGACGAACTCAACGCAATGTACCAGCGGGCACGCCTGTACTTCACGCAAGGCCGCTACGCCGTGGCCATCCGTGACCTTGAGCGACTCAGGAGCATCGATCCGAAATACAGCAACTATGCAGCCCGCGTCCTACTTGCCGACGGCTATGTTCTCACCAACCGACTTGACCTTGCTTACGAAGGCCTGGAGTCAATCGTGCAGGCGGACACCGCCGCAAAGGACGTAGCCGTCCATCTCGTCGTCCTGTACCGCGAGCACGAGCGGTACGCCGACGCGGTGCGCGTGTGTACGTCGATGGCCAACCGTTACCCGACGGATCCGGTGTGGGTGAAGAACCGAGCCGACATCCGGGCGCAGACTGACGACACAAAGTCCGCCATCGACGACTACGAGGCCGCCGCACGATTGAGCGTCTATCTCCCGCACTACACCACCGCAGTCCTGAAGGCATACATCGACGCGGGCGAATTCTCTGAGGGCATCACCTACTACGCACAGACCATTCCCGCCCAGCGACGCTCGCCGCGCGTCATGGCCAGCTATGCCGAGTTGCTGGCTGGTATGGGCCGACTCGATGACGCGGCTACGCAGTTCCTCTCCGCCTTCGAGCGCGGCGGGTTTGCAGATCTCGGGTTCGTTCAGGGCATTGCACAATCCGTGATCAACGCGTGTGGCGATGAGCAAGAGAAAGCGGAGCAACTGTTCCGCAAGGAACCAGACAACCCACGCCTCAAACGCTCCGCGAAGCATGTATTGGCCATGGTCCTCTCGCACTACGAACGCGATTCCGAGGCGATGGCCATGACCAAGGAACTACTCGAAACCGCAGGCAGCGATGCCGAGCGAATCATGCTGCTCGCCACCTTGGGACACGCGTACGAAAGTCAGCGCGATTGGCAGTCCGCCAAGACCAGCTATGAGGATCTCCTGAGAATCAACGACAAACACCTGCTCGGTCTGAACAACCTTGCCTTTGTGCTCTCGGACAAACTCGATAGGCCGCGGGAGGCACTGCCCTATGCTCTGCAGGCGTCGGTGCTGTACCCCATCAAGTCCGTTCGTGATACGCTGGCCTGGACACACGTGCAGTTGGGCGAGTACCGACCGGCGATCGCAATCCTCTCGGAAACGCTCAAGGATGATCCGCGATACGTCCCCGCCATCTATCACCTCGCCGAGGCGTACCGGCGAGACAACGAGCTCGAAAAAGCGGCACGTCTGCTGGAAGGTGCTGCCAACTTGATTGAGGAAGGTGTCGGCACGCACTACCGCACCGAGGTTCGCAAGGCCGCCGACGACGTCCGCCGTGGCGAAACCGCGCCGTGAATCGGTATGCGGGCGACGCGCAATTCCATCAATTGAGGCGGCGCCCGGTTCGTCTCTCAACGCGTGCGTTCCGATAATCCGCGATCATTGCGCCGTGGCTCCGTTTGGTGCGATCGCTCGGGACCGAATCGCCGTCGGATTTCGCAATCTCCGACACACCCATTGAAATCCCCTTCGCGCGCAGCAAGAATGGGACGGCGGAGGTTATCACCCCGCCGGAAGAAGGAGGAAGACGGATGCGGCCTTCAAGTTCGTACAGATCGGTGTGCGCCCTCGCCGGGGCGCTGATCGGCGCGGGTATCGCGGCGCCCATTCCGCGCGGAGGTGCTGCGGAAGTGGTTGTCCAAAACGACTCCGTCGTGGATTTCAGCGAGGTCGTCATCGTTGGTGGGTTCGTCTTTGGCGAGGAGGGCGGCGCGCGACTGACCTCCCCATGTGACGGCTCCATTGTCGCAGTTCAAGTCCTGTGGTTGGCCGGGGATGCGGGTGCGCTTCCCTACTTGGCTGAAAACATCTGGATTCGCCGGGCGGAGACGTTCCCCGCTCCGGGCGCTGTGTTGCAGCAGTTGGATGCTCCGGTTCTGCAACCTTTCGTCCTGAACGAATTTCGCCATGTTGACGAAGGACAGACCACTCTGCTGAATGTCCCCGTGGTGGCGAACCAACAATTCGCCGTGACGCTGGAATTCAGCGAATCCGCGATACCCGCAACGGGCAGCGTCGTGCGAGATATGGACGGTTGTCAGCCGGGCAAGAACCTGCTGTTTGCGCCGAATCTTGGCGGATGGCTCGATTTTTGCGGATTTCCCATCTTCCTGCAGGGCGACCTGGTGTTCCGGGTTGTCATCGATTGCGTTGAAGAGTCCGGGGCTTGTTGCCTCTTGACCGGTACCTGTGTTGAGGACATCTCACAGGCCGATTGCGTGACCATCGGCGGCGTGTACCAGGGGACTGACACTGATTGCAACGCGATCGAATGCCCCGCGATCGAACAAGCCTGCTGCTTTCAGCCGATTGGGTGCCTCGACATCGAGCCGGATAGCTGTGACTTGGCCGGGGGTTTCGCGCAGGGCACGGGGGCCTCTTGCGACACCATCGAGTGTTTCCCGATGGGCGCCTGCTGTCTGCTCGACGGTAGCTGCCTCGATGACGTCGCACCCGAAGCGTGCGCCGCTGCGACGGGGGCGTTCCAGGGCAACGGTTCCTCCTGCGCCTCCGCTGCCTGCCCCCAGCCCAGTGGTGCCTGCTGTCTGGCGAGCGGTGGTTGTATCGACCTGGAGCAAGCGGAGTGCGACGTGATTCCGCAGAGCGCGTGGGCCGGTGCGCTCACCGATTGCACCGACGGCGACCAGAACGGCACAGCCGACGCCTGCGAGGTCACTTGCGGCGACCCCACACAAGACATCGATGAGGATTGCGACGTGGATGTCGTTGATTACGTCCTGTTCGTGCAATGCACCACAGGCCCCGGCGGGTCAGCCTTCGGTGCATGCATTTGCTACGACAGCGACGGCGACGGCGATATCGACTTGCTCGACTACGGCAGTCTCAATGCCGCATTCACAGGCGCGGGCTCCGGCTGCCCGTAGCCCTTACCCGTTGCACTCTAGACGCGATGCGCCCAAACACAGCGGTCATTCCACAGTCTGCACGCCACCGCGCATTGCAATGTCTAAAACGAACAGAGCGAGGTCGTCATTTGTGGCACCGCTTTCCGCAGGGCGGGTTCCACCCGCCGCAACTGCGCAAGACGGCGGGTGAAACTCGCCCTACCATTGTCATACTACACTTTCCGGTAACTTCCTAAACGTTCTCAGTTGAGCAGATTCTTCTTGACGGGCACTGTGCATAGGTGGAAGATCGCCAGTGCCGAAAAGGAGTTCAAATCATGTGGCGCTCAATGCTCCTGACAAGCAGCCTGTTCTTCCTACTTCTGATGTCCCGGACAGTCCGCGCGGAAGAGCCGTTCCGCGTCTACTGGGCGGACGCGGGAAACGGCTGGCCACATCCCGAAGGAACCGGGCGAATCATGCGCGCGACCATCGACGGCTCGCGTGTCGAGGCGATCTTCACGCACGGATCCGAGAAGCCACACGGGATTGGGTTGGACTGGCGGCGACGAAAGGTCTACTGGACATCCACGCCATGCAAGTGCATCACACGCAGCAACCTCGACGGCTCCGACGTTGAAGTCATCCTGGATTGGGACCTGTTTGAAGCCACCTTGGAGGACATCGTCGTTGACGGAATCGGCAAGAAGATATACTGGGCGGACCAGGTGATGGACAAGATTCGCCGCGCCAATCTCGACGGAACCGAAATCGAAGACTTGGTGGTCATCGATGCCACGAAAGGCAACTCCGCTGTCCTCGGAATCGACTTCGACCGCCACTCGAACTCAGTGTTCTGGGGTGATTGGCGAAGGGGGACGATCGAGTCGTACGATCTCAGTACAGGCTCAATAACGGTCGTGCGTGATAACCTCGACTTCGTTCATGGAATTGATGTCGATGGAGTGGCGCGACTGCTCTACTATGTCAGAATCAACGGAATATCGCGTATCTCTCTCGATGACGGAAACGAGGTCGCGTTGGTGGGCGAATCATCCCTCAGTGGAGTCGCACTTTCAGAATCGCCGGATCGGATGTTCTGGGATCATTATCCACCCGTCACCATTCCCGATATCGGGTGGCTTCGCTACTCCGATTTGGACGGTTCCAACATCGAGTTCCTCGTGGAGACTGGTCTTGAGAGTCCACTACATATCGAAGTGCTTCCAGAAGAAACCGACCTGACTGACTTGGCGGCGTTTCTTGCCTGCGCGGCAGCCCCGGGCTTCCCGCTGGGCTGCGGGCCTTCGGATTTTGACGACGACGGGGACGTCGAT
The DNA here is from genome assembly GCA_029260155.1 of Phycisphaerae bacterium. Classification (GTDB taxonomy): domain Bacteria; phylum Planctomycetota; class Phycisphaerae; order UBA1845; family UBA1845; genus OFTM285. Next base: position 7,215 of record JAJDDU010000224.1, read on the forward strand.
CTGGCCGACTTCGGCCGGTTGCAGATCGCGTTCACCGGACCATTTGACTGAGTGTGTCGGCCCCGTGCCGACGTGGTTTTGCTTCATGTCTCATAGAGCAAAGGAGTATCGAGATGAACGGATGTCCGGTTGTTTGGGTATGTGCGGCGCTGGCGATGGCGACCGCGAGGGCAGAGGCGACGACGCGCTACGTTGACATCGATGTGTCAGGAGGCGATGGTTCGAGTTGGGCGAACGCTTACGACGATCTTCAGGACGCCCTCGACGCAGCGTCCTCCGGCGACGAAATCTGGGTCGCCGAGGGAA